>WFVQ01000163.1 GCA_015491585.1 Deltaproteobacteria bacterium | reverse complement strand
GAGCTACAGGAGATCGACCTCAAGATCAGGAAACTGCGGCAGGCGAAGGAGGAGTGCCCCAAGAGGTACAACTCCCTTTGCGAACTCCTGAAGGAGAAACAGGATGAGTTGGAGGAGCTCACCCAGCGGCTGGACGAGGTTGTCCACCGCCGCCGGGAGGTGGAAGAGGAGCTGGAGATCGACACGCTGAGGTTGAGCAAGTCGCAGCAGAAGCTGTCGCAGATTCAGACATCGAGGGAATACTCCGCTCTTATAAAGGAGATAGAGGAGATCAAAAAGGCCAACAAGGAGCGGGAAGAGGAGATAGAGTCGGTAAAGAAGGAGGCGGAAGAGCTCAACTCGGCCATAGAGGAGAAGCAGAAGGAAGTGGCCAGCGTAGAGGCCGACACCAAAGCCGAGAAGGAGAGGATGGACGCCGAGGTCGAGAAGATAGACAAGGAGATCTCGGGTCTGGAGGAGGAGAGGGAGGCCATCCTACCCAAGATCATGCCGGACCTTCTAAACCGTTATAACTTCCTCAAGGACAAGAGGGCTGGGATCGTGGTCGCGGCTGTAGCAAACAGCGTCTGCCAGGGATGCAACATGAATCTGCCGCCGCAGTTGTGCAACGAGCTGCTGCGGGACGACAAAATACACAGCTGTCCTACCTGCCAGCGCCTCATATACGCCGACGTGGACAACGGCTAAGGGCTTCAGGAGGGCGTTCCCTGGTACATGGGGAGAGCGAAGTAAAAGACCGATCCCTCATCGCGGCCAGGAATGGGCGATACGACGCCGATCCGGCCATTGTGGAGGCGGACGATCTCGTAGCAGAAGGCCAGCCCCAGCCCGGCGCCACGGACCTTGGTCTGCCTGTCCCTTCCTGAGCTGGCCTGTTCGAATGGCCTGAATATCCGGCGGTGGGCCTCGCCTGGGATGGGCTCACCGGCGTTGGAGACGGCAAATACCACCGTCTCCTCAACCGCGTCGATCATCTCGTCGAACGGGGGGCCGCCGCCCCCCTTATCGTATGCAAATATCTCCACTGAGGCGTTAGAGGGAGAGAACTTCACGGCGTTGTCCAGGAGGTTGGTGACCACACGGCCTATCAGCTTTCTGTCCGCATTTACGAAAAGCCGCTCTGCATAGGGATAGACCTCCAAGGTCACCCCCTTTCTGATGGCGTTACCCTTCTGGAGCATCACAGCCTCGCTGATGGTGGACACCAGATCGAAAGGTTCCCTGAGGAGCTCTAACTTGCCGTCCCTGGCAGCGAGCATAGCCAGCATATCTTCTATAAGCTCGGTCTCCCGCTGAATGGCGGCCTGTATGGTAATAACCAGATCCCTTTGACGCTCGGTAAGATCCGGATCCATTGCCAGCAGGGAGAGGAAACCCATAGCGCTGCTCAATGGGCTGCGCAGATCGTGGATCAACATCCTGGTATGCCACTCGGTGGTGGCAAGCTCCTGCTCGCTCCTGGCCTTCGTGGCCTTCCAGCGGTATAGAGACTCCTTCTTCTCGATGAAGCCCTCTATCTTCTTCACCAGCAACGAAGGATTGATTGGACGGCTGATATAGTCGTCCGCACCGTAGGTGAATCCCTTTATGGCGGACTCTTCATCCATGAGCTGCGCAGTGATAAGGACCACGGGCAGATCGGAATAGCCGGACTCCTTCTTGATCTTGCAACAGAGATCGAAACCGTTGATCCCGGGCATCATGACATCCGAAAGGACCAGATCGATGGAATCTCCCAGCTTTTCCAGCTTCTCCAGTGCCTCGCGTCCATTGCCAGCAGTGATCACCCGGAAACCCGCCCGGCCTAGGATCTCGGAATAGACGTAGAGATTGTCGGGCAAGTCGTCAACCAGGAGAATCGTCCCCTTTTCAGGCGTGTTATCAACCACTTATCTCTGCGCCTCCCTTTTCGGAACAATCCACTTCCTTATTTTAGCAATTAGCTTGGCAGGATCAAACGGTTTCGATACGTAATCATCACACCCGGCCGCTAGGATTTGCTCTCTGTCCCCCTTCATGGCTTTGGCAGTGAGGGCGATCACCGGTACGTCGCGCAGTCCTGCCTGGCGTATGGCCCTCGTGGCCTCCATGCCATCCATCTCTGGCATCTGGATGTCCATTATTACCAGATCGGGCTCGTTCTGCCTGGCGAGTTCCACTGCTTCCTTGCCATTGGAGGCGTGGAGAAAGCGGAAACCGTTTGCGGTGAGCAACTCCTTTAGGAGAAAAGTGTTGTCTGGATTGTCCTCTGCCACGAGTATCAATGGAGGGTGGACTTCATCTCCATTGCCTGTCTCATCTCCCTGCACGCCGGCCCCAGACCCTATGAGACCAGCCAGGAGAGACTCCACTTCAGCCTCCACGATATCTCCCTTGCGCAGCACGCC
This sequence comes from Deltaproteobacteria bacterium, assembly GCA_015491585.1. GTDB lineage: Bacteria > Desulfobacterota > Dissulfuribacteria > Dissulfuribacterales > S140-46 > S140-46. Next base: position 3,002 of record WFVQ01000163.1, on the reverse strand, counting down.
CTTTACATTGTCCGGCAGCTCCTTCTGCAACCTATCGTCCAATTCCAGGGCGGTGAGGATCACGACAGGGATCGAGGCCAGATCGCCGTCTCTGCCCATCTCCCTGAGAAAGGCGAAACCGTCCATGACAGGCATTTTTAAATCCAGGAATATGAGATCCGGCCGCTCCTCACGCGCTATCGAGAGGCCATTTTCGCCGTCAAAGGCGAAATAGACCTTGCATCCCCTCTTGCGTAGGAAGTTGCCCATCTCCCTGGCGGATACCATATCGTCGTCCACCAGCAACACCTTCTTCTCCCCTGGCCTCGACGGAGATATGGTCCCGCTCTCTCCTGAAGCCGGCGCATCCTCGGTGCTGGCTACTGACTCCTCCCTGAGGGTAAGCGCGCGGATCAGCCTCTCCTTCCACTCCTCATCCCCCTCTCTGCCATCTCCCCGGCGCTCCACCGGCAGTTTCAGGGTGAAAACGCTCCCCCTACCCTCCTCGCTCTCCACGGACAACTCTCCTCCCAGGAGCTCGGTCAGCTTCTTGGAGATGCTCAACCCCAACCCTGTACCACCGTAACGTCTAGTATAGGAGCCGTCCACCTGCCTGAAGGGCTCGAAGATAAGGGCCTTGGCCTCTTCCGGGATGCCGATTCCCGTGTCAGCGACCTCGAATATCACCTCTTCCCCATCCTTTCCGGCCAGCCCAACAGAGAGGCGGACTGAACCGGAATCCGTGAACTTGATGGCATTCCCCAAGAGATTGGTGAGAATCTGCTTGATCTTTCGCTGGTCAGAGAGGATGGTCTTGGGGACATCACTTGCGATCTCGAGCTCGAAATCCAGCCCCTTGGACTGGGCTAACGGTCTCACGTTCGCGGCCACGCCCTCCACGAACTCCCTGAGAGGAACCACATCGTGGTTCACCTCTTCCCTGCCAGCCTCGATCCTGGTCAGGTCGAGGATATCGTTTATCAGTTCCAGGAGATTCTGGCTGTTACGCAGAACGATATCCAGGTATTCACGCTGTTTCTTGGAAAGCGGCTCATCACCGCCGTCCCGAAGGAGCCTGACCAGCCCGATTATCGAGTTGAGAGGAGTCCGCAGCTCATGGGACATGTTGGAGAGAAAGATGGACTTCATGCGGTTGGCCTCTTCGGCCTCCATAGTCTTTTGCTCAAGGGCATTGCGTTGCGCGGCCAACTCCTCGGCCTGGGCCTGGATCTCCTCGGTCTGGGCCAGAAGCTCCTCGCTCTGTGCCTGCAACTCCTCGTTCTGGGCGATGAGCCGCTCGTTCTTCTCCTCCAGCTCCTGGCTGAACTCCTTGAGTTTCTCCACATAGAGTGCGTTCTGGAACGAGACCGCGAGCTGGGCGCCTATATTCGAGAAAAATTCCTCGTGGAGTGCCAGGTGCTCCAGGCTGCACAGTTCCAGAACCCCCATTATGTCATCTGCGGCCACCAAGGGAAGACAGACCACATGGAGCCGTTGCGGAACAAGGAGACCGGAGCTGATCCTCAGATATTCGCCTGGAACGCCGTCGAGATATACAGGCTTTCTGTCCCTCGCCGCCTGGCCAGGAAGGCCGAAGCCCAACTCAAAGGCCGGAGGAGTAGAGCTAATCCCTTTGGAGGCCACGGGGACCAGCATCCCCTGCACCTTATCGAACAGATAGATCACTCCGGTGACCACTGGGCTGACCTTGGGCAACAGATCGAGGAGCCGGTTCGAGATCCCCTCTATGGTTATCTCCTCGTTGAATATCTTGGATATTGCATAGAACCCCTCGACCTGCTTGAGATGCCTCTCAAGCTCCTCAGTCTTCTCCTCCAGCTTCCGGGCGAAGGCCATGAGATCGCTCTGGTCGTTGATAACCTGGACGAAGCCGATTATCTCGCCGTTCCCGTCGTAGAAAGGCGTTGTGGTCGTGGTGGCCTCCAGTACCTTGCCATTCCAAAGAGTACATTCGTAGTGCTGCACCACCTCCACGTCGCCGCCCTGGACCAAGGTGACCGGACACTGCTCGGTCCCGCACAAATCCTTGGAGGCTGCGATCTCGTAACACTTTTTCCCGATGATCTGGGGATCGAGTACCTGGCACAGGCGGTTCATCGCCGGATTGTGCGCCAGTATGGAAAGGTCTGGAGCGATGATCCTTATAGGTGTCGGGCCCTGGTGATAGAGCTGATATACGGCCTCATAGGTAAGGATACCGTTCTCATCGTAGATGCTTACGTCGTTCCCCTTGCCCCAAAGTACCCTCATGTCACTCCCGCCTTCTATAGATCTTCGTGCTCCTGTGGAGCTCCGCGAAGCGCCTATGCCACCCCTCAGGAAGCACCTCCGAGCGGCCGAGCACCAGGATGCCTCCCGGCCGCAGGCAGGCATATAGCTTCCTAACTATCCTCTCTTTCACCTCATCATCATAATATATCATGACGTTACGTACAAAGATGATGTCATACTCTGCAAAGATGGCCTGTGGCGGTGCCACATGGCGGGGCGTCGAGACGTCGAAGCAGGAGAAATCCACTATATTCCTGACCCGTGGAATCACCTGGACCTCTCCCTCTTTCAGGTGAGGATGTTCGACGAAGTACTCCCTGAACTCGCCGTAAACACTACCAAGCCTCTCCTTCTTGAAGACTCCCAGCCTCGCCCGGCCGACTGCCGTGGGATCGATGTCGGTTCCCAGGATCGTGCACTTGCTGGTGCTCTTCCCCCTCGTCTCGAGGTACCTGGTCAACATGATGGCCAGGGAGTACGGCTCCTCCCCCAGGGCACAGGCCGTGCTCCACGCCCTGATCTCGGGTTCCTCACTTCCCTCCTGTATTAGGCCTGGCAGCACCTCCGCCTCTATCGTCTCGAAGACCTCCTTGTCCCTGAAAAACTCGCTCACTTTGAGGGTCAACGACTCCAAAAGGAGTTGGAGCTCGTCTGGATGCTCCGTCAAATAGCAGAGATAGCTCTCGAAATCCGGCTGACGCGAAAGCATCATCCTGCGCTCGATACGGCGT
>WFVQ01000162.1 GCA_015491585.1 Deltaproteobacteria bacterium | reverse complement strand
GGCAGTAAGTGCTCAATCCGTATTCTAGGAGGTGCCGTCATGAGGCCCTATTCCCTAAGTAAGTTCGTCCTTGGATGCCTTGCCATTCTGCTCCTAACCGCCTCTCCCTCCCAGGCCAAGCTGAAACTGCAAAAGGCGAAATGGGACCAGGAGAAGCAGAGGTTGGAGGTGAAGGTGGAGGCTGAGGGGGTCGGTTCTATCTCCATCGAGTACGGAGGAGCCGTCTATCCCTTGGATGCCGACAAGGAGAGAAAGCACTTCAGGTTGGTTCTCTCTCCTGTATGCTACAGTCCGTCGGTAAACGTGGTAGCCTCGGAAGGCGAGGCTGTTACCTCGGCGGTCGAGGTGGAGCACGGAGATGGAACGTGGTTCCTGTGTGATTCCGGAGCCTCCAGCGGTACTCTTCCCAAGAGCGACGTGGTGGTGATCGCCACCAACGATCTCGGCATGCACTGCGCCTGTCCAGGCTCGGACGGTTTTCTCCTCCTCCCTCCATTCAATACACTAAGGGCCCAGGTGTTCCAGCGTAAGGGGGAGAATCCCAGGGTGATGGCAGATCCGGCCGAGATCCGTGTGGAATACAACATCCTCGAGGAGGATGACTCCACCCTCCAGGCCGATCCCTATTTCCAGGACTGGATAGTAAACGCGCCCAAGCTCTTTCCTGGCTTCCAGCCGGTACGTGCAGACGGGCACGTCCAGGGACTAACCGGCGCCACCCTGAGCGGTGAGATGGAGGCCAAGGCCGAAGGGTGGTGGGAGGCCGCAGGCATTCCCGCATTCCCGGTGGTAACTGGCGGGGCGGGTGACATAATGACCGATCCCCTGGGAGGTCCCAACAGGGACCCATATCTCACCGCCGAGGTCAAGGTGTACGACCAGACCACCGGTGATCTCCTCGCGTCCACGAAGACCAATGTCCCGGTGGCATTTGGCGGCTGTTGCGGCTGCCATCTACAGGTCGCGGCCGATTACGGCTATCCTGCCACCCCCACCGGCTCCTTCGAGACCATGGGCATGCTGCACGAGCGCCACTCGGGCATAGACTTCTCCACCATCGACATAGACGGTGACGGGGTAGGCGGTCCTGTAAGGTGCTCCTGGTGCCACTGGGATCCTGCTATGGGCGAGGCGCAGGCCCCAGGAGTGCCCGGCCATCCCGAGTATCCCGTCTCGTCCAAGAGCTTCTCCGAGGTGCTGCACGGGTTCCATTCCCAGAGCTCGGCAGTGCTCTCCTACGATCCCGACATCGCCAGCAACTGCTATCAGTGCCATCCCGGCAACAATGTCAACTGCTACCGCGGGCACCACGTGGGGAAGGGGATGTGGTGCACCGATTGCCACGGTGACCTGAACCAGCGTGTGGCCCAGGGGCAGCTGAAGAACCCCTGGTCCGACCAGACCCTGCCCACCTGCTCCCAGTGTCACGGCGATGTGGGCGAAGGTTCCGGTTATCTCCACATGGGCATATTCGGTGCCTATCTCAACAGCATGGGCCACAAGAAGAAGGTGCTGTGCTCCACCTGTCACGGTGAGCCCCATGCGCTCTATCCTTCCACCTTTGCCGACGACAACTGGCAGATGCAGCAGCTCCAGGGGAGCGACAGGCCTCTGGGCACGTGCGGCGTCTGTCACCAGGGCAAGGGAGGATACGGCAAGCCGCCCCATGACAAAGGGGGCTTCACCAACGGAACCACCGGTGGCGGCTCCGGTTCCGGGGGCACGGAGGGCGGTGTGGACGCCGGGACCGAGCTCCAGACCACCTGTCTTAACTGTCATGGCGACAAGAGCGGGCTGGTCTCCTGCTCCAATGGGAAGTGGGCGGCCCACAACGGCACCCGAGTCAGCTCCCAGGTCTTCGCTGCGGTGAGCCTTACCCTCGCAGGTGATGCCTGCGGCGCGGGCCAGGCGGGAGTAAACGGCGGCTCACAGCCCTGGGGCGGAGGGGCCGATGCGGCCACGGCGCTCCAGACCACCTGTTTGAGCTGCCACGGCGACAAGAGCGGCAAGGTCTCCTGTTCCAAAGGCGACTGGCTCGCCCACGACGGATCACGTGTCAGCGCCACCCTGTTTGATGCGGTATCCGCATACCTCACGGGAGCGTCGTGTCAGGGGCAGGAGGGGGTGGCCTCAAGCGAGGAAGACGACGATTAACCCCGCATGGAGGCAGGCAGTGGCAACGCTCCATGCCTCTTACATCCAGCGCTTTTTCAACGCCCCTCGGAGACGGGGGGCGTTTTCTATTCCCCTGCCTGGCCGCCGCCGATCTCCCTGCGCATGGCCTCTGCGAAGTCCTCCGGAAAGTGGCCGGTCACCCATCTCTGCTGCCTTTCGCTGAAAGAGCCGGGCGAATAGGGATGTCTGGGCAGGAGGTAGTAGAAAAGACGTTGGTCGCCGTCCCTGCTGGAGAAGGGTTTGGATGCCTCGCACAGCGTCACCATCTCGGCGCCCAGCTTGGCCAGCCCCTGCACCGCCACCAGCAGGGCGGTGTCCAGGCTCCGCCTCATGGCGGTGTCGGCCTCGAGGATGTTGCCCACTGGTTGTTTGGCGATCACCTGAACTTCACCCTGGGACCGCTGGGCCTTGGGAATCACTACCATCACGTTTCCGTCCTCATGCACCACCAGGCTGGAAGGCAGTCCGTCTGCCCCATCCATTCTGGTGTTGGCGGCGATGTTGGAGAGATAGGTCTCGAAAAAGGGGCGTCCGGTGGCCTCGGCATAGGCAGAGCAGAAGTCCCTTACCATCATCCCAATGGAGAATGGCTCCGCGACCGCTGATCCCACGAGTGATGCCGACGGCACCAGGGCGTACTGGTTGTGGATCTGCTGGTGGGAGGCATGCAGCCTGTAGCCAGAGGAAGAGATGTCGTAACCGTAGTTCCATCCCCACAGGGTGCCAGAGAACGGAAGCGGTTCTCCGGCCTCGAGCCTCTTGTCCACTGCCCTGGCCACTCTCAGCCGCAGCTCCTCGAGCTCATCTTCGGACGCCTGGCCCAGGGGGGCCGTGGCATCTCCATCGAGGAGGCCGAGGAGATGTGCCATCTGGGTGTAGATACGCTGGTAGTAGAGGTGGCGCAGCCCGCGCATATCCTCTTCTGTCAGGTCGAGCACCCTGTACCTCACCGCGTCTTCGGCCATGTTGGAGGCGAAGTGCCCCCACGGCACGTAGCTGTTGGCCCTGAGATACTCCCACACGTGGGTCCTGCCAGAGGAGTACTCGCCTACTATGGGGCTGGTACCCTGGACCCCAGGGTTGAGCACCATGAGCCGCTTGAGCTCGTCAGGCAGGGCCGGGTTGTTGGCCACGGTCTCGTAGATGTCCTTGTCCCTCTTGGATGCGACGAGTCTCCCATTCATGACACGGTAGAGCAGCCCCTGCGGCGTTCCCTCCTGCCCGGTCTCGAAACCGGCGCACCAGCGGGCCAGGCTGGAGAGGAGTTCTGGATCCGATGAGTTCTGGGCAAGTGAGAGCTTGATGTGGCGGGGCACTTGGTCCCACGAGAGCTTACCCTGTTTGAGGGCTTCCATGAAGAACGAGTCGAATTCCGCGCCCTCTTCCCGCCCTTGCGGGGTGAAAGAGAAGCGGGGATCCTGTGCCCTGGCCGCGGCGCTGTCCCCCAGGATGAAGGTGGCCCCCCAGAAGGGAAAGGGGTTGGGGACCTCGAACACCACGGTGGCGTCATCTATCTCGATGTCTCCAGCGGGAAAGTTGATCCTGCTGGTGACCTCGCTGCCACCTTCGTCCACGCCCAAGTGGTACTCTTTGGTGGTGGCGCGCCTGTTCACCACTCGGTATCCTGGACGGTGGACAAGGAACTCGAATCCTCCTGGCGCCACGCAGCTTCTCATCTTTCACCCTCCGTTGTCCTATCCACTCAAACGGGATATCCTTTGCGGGTCTATTATTCGTCTAATCTATTAGAGTCGAGGAGTTTTGAAAAGTGGACCCCGCAGAGATGCATCAGGCACGGCGCCTGGGCCTGAAGGCATACCGCCATTTCCAGGGCATGGAAGGGCGGTCCGTGCCTGTGAGTGCCTATACCTTCACCGTGGCCGGAGGTGTGAGCCCGCCGCCATATTCGGGGTTGAATCTTTCAGCCGCCACAGGGGACGCCCTGGAGAACGTAGTGGCCAACAGGAGGCTTGTGGATCGTTTCATCGGCCACGGGAGGGTGCGGTGGCTCAGGCAGGTCCATTCGTCCATTGTCGTTAAGGCCGGGAGGTGCAGGGAGGAGATATGTGAAGGCGACGGGATGGTCACGGCCGAGCCAGGAGAGCCGCTGGGGGTCCTCCATGCCGACTGCCTCGCCGTAGTGTTCTACGACCTGGAGAAGGGGGTGTTAGCCAATGTGCACGCTGGATGGCGCGGGCTGGCCTCTGGGGTCCTGGAGGAGTGCGTCTCGTTGATGAGGAGGGATTTCGGCGCCGCCCCTTCGTCCATCGCAGCCTCGCTCTCCCCCTCCATTGGGCAGTGCTGCTATGAGTTCAAAGGATGGCGGGAGCTGCTTCCGGAGTGGATGCACCGCCACGTGAAAGGCGGCTGCCTCGATCTGGCCGGCGCCGCAGTGAACCAGCTCGTTGGGCTGGGGCTGGAGAGGGCGCTTATCGCCCGTTCCTCCATCTGCACGTCGTGTTCGACGGAATTCCATTCCCATCGCAGGGATGGGGCCGCTGGCCGTTGCGCCACGGTTGCAGTAATTGAAAAAGAGAGGAGTCACGGTGCACTTTAAAGGAGTTGTTTTCGATCTGGACGGAACCCTGCTGGATACCTTGGCGGACATAGCCAATGCCATGAATCGGGTCCTGGAGGCCGAGGGGTTGCCCTCCCATCCTCTGGACGCCTACCGCTATTTCGTCGGCGAGGGAGCCACCGCTCTTGCCAGAAAGGTGATCCCGGGAGAGCCGGGAGAGGAGCTGGTGGAGCGGATAAGGACAAGGTTCATAGAGGAGTATTCCAGGAGCTGGAGAGTGGAGACCGGACCGTATCCGGGAATAGAGGAGATGCTGAGGGCCGTCAGGGAGAAGGGGGCGGTGATGGGGGTGCTCTCCAACAAGCCCCACGACTTCACCCTGCTGTGCGTGGAGACATTCCTGGACCCCTCCCTCTTCGGTGCAGTGGCGGGAGAACGTCCCGGCATCCCCCGCAAGCCCCATCCGGCAGGAGCGCTGGATGTGGCCTCGCAGCTTGGTCTCGCTCCTGAAGAGGTGCTCTACGTGGGTGACACCGCCATCGACATGGAGACCGCGGAGCGGGCCGCGATGTATGGAGTGGGGGTGTTGTGGGGATTCCGTGGCGAGGAAGAGCTGAGGAGCGCCGGGGCCAGGGAAGTGATATCGCATCCAATGGACCTGCTGGGACTTATATGATCTTTTCCCAGCCTCCATCGCTGTTTACTTGACACTTTATTCAATTCTCCGTACCATGCCTCTTGCCTTTCCCCGGCGACTCCGGGTGGCAGACTTCATCGAGGAGGGAAGTTTATGAAAGGGTTTTCGAGGGTTGCGGCCTTATTTTCTGTTCTGGCCCTGGTGGTGTTCTATGGTCCTGGAGATGCGCTTGCCAAGCGCCCCATCAAGATAGGTTCTTTTCTGGCCACTACTGGCCCCGCCTCTTTTCTCGGCGATCCTGAGCTGAAGACGCTGAAGATGTACATTGAGGAGATCAATGCCAAGGGCGGAGTGGATGGCCACAAGCTGGAGCTGGTCTGGTACGACACTGCAGGCAAGGCCAAGGCCGCCAAGGACATAGTGAAGCGTCTCGTGAAGAAGGACCGGGTGGACGTGATCGTGGGCGGCAGCACCTCGGGAACCACCCTTGCTGTCATAGACATAGTGGAGAGGAACAAGGTGCCTTTGATCTCGCTGGCTGGTTCGGTCAAGATCATCGAGCCTGTTAAGAAGTGGGTCTTCAAGACCCCGCACACAGACCGGATGGCGGCTGCCAAGATATTCGAGGATATGAAGAAGAGGGGCATCAAGAAGGTGGCCCTCATAACCGGCAACGGCGGTTTCGACAAGTCCGGGCGCGCCCAGTGCCTGGCCCTCGCGCCAAAATACGGGATCGAGATAGTGGCCGACGAGCAGTACAGCAACTCCGACACCGACATGACCGCCCAGCTCACCAAGATCAGGGCCACCGATGCCCAGGCCATACTCAACTTCGGATTTGGGAAGGCCCCTGCCATTGTCATGAAGAACATCAAGCAGCTTGGGATTAAGCTTCCCGTGTACCAGTCGCACGGCGTAGCCTCCAAGAAGTTCCTCGAGCTTGCCGGTGAGGCCGCCGAGGGCGTGAGGCTTCCGGCCGCCGCGCTCCTGGTCGCCGACATACTGCCCGACAGCGATCCCCAGAAGAAGGTCCTTATGGACTACAAGAGCAAGTACGAGGCCAAGTATGGTCCTGTATCCACCTTCGGCGGGCATGCCTACGACGGGCTTATGATCGCGGTAGAGGCAATCGACCGGGCCGATTCCCTGGACAAGGCCAAGATCAGGGACGAGATCGAGAAGACCAAGGGCTTCGTGGGCACCGGTGGTATCTTCAACATGAGCCCCACCGATCACCTGGGCCTCGATCTCTCTGCATTCAAGATGCTTGAGGTGAAGAACGGCCAGTGGACGCTGGTGAATTGATAGCCTGGGAGGGCGGGCGCCGCACCACGGCGCCTCAGCCTCTTGCAGAGGAGAGCGCAGGCCCCTCGGTTTCGGGGGGCCTGTTTTTTGGCTGTTAAGGGCGTATCATGGACCTTCTCCTACAGTTCCTCCTGACAGGTCTCACCACGGGCTCCATCTACGCCTTGGTCGGGCTCGGCTTCGCCATAATCTACAACGCCTCCGACGTAGTTAATTTCGCCCAGGGAGAGTTCCTTATGATCGGCGCCATGAGCGCCATCTTTCTACACAGGTTAGGGCTTCCCCTTCCCCTGGCCATAGCGGCGGCGGTGGCCATCTCCATTGCAGTTGGCCTTCTTCTGGAGAAACTTGCCATCGAGCCTGCGAGAAATGCGTCGGTGGTGTCGCTGATAATCATCACCATAGGTGCCTCCATCTTTTTCAGAGGAGTGGCGCTCCTCATTTGGGGCAAGGAGATCTACGGCCTTCCGCACTTCAGCGGCGAGGAGCCCATCAGGCTCCTTGGGGCCACGGTCCTTCCCCAGTCGATCTGGGTAATGGCAGGCACGGTGGTCCTAGTGGGTGCCGTAAAGTATTTCTTCGACCACACACTGGCTGGCAAGGCCATGCGGGCCTGTTCCCACAACAAGAGGGCCGCGGCCCTCCTGGGCATAGACGTGAAGAAGATAATGCTCCTCTCATACGGCCTGTCTGCCGGCCTGGGCGGCCTGGCAGGAGTGCTGGTGGCACCCATTACCTACATGACCTATGATGCTGGGGTTATGCTCGGGCTCAAAGGGTTCTGTGCCGCCATACTGGGCGGCATGGGGAGCTCTATGGGCGCGGTGGCAGGAGGGCTGGTGCTGGGAGTGATAGAGGCGCTGGGGACCGGGTTCATCTCCTCAGGCTACAAAGACGCCATCTCTTTCTTCATCATCTTGCTCATACTCTTTTTCAGGCCCAGCGGACTCTTCGGCAAGTCCGGAGGTGAGCGGGTGTGAGAAGGCTGAGCGGATTCTTCGGGCTCGCCGCGGTCCTTGCCGCGCTTCCCTTTCTGTTTCCGGACAACTACTACGTCACGGTGGTGGGGACCACTGCGATGATCCACGTGATCCTGGCAGTGGCCCTCAACCTCTTCATGGGATACGCCGGCCAGATCTCCCTGGGCCATGCCGCCTTCTTTGGCATTGGCGCATATGCATCCGCGGTGCTCACCACCAGATATGGCCTTAATCCTTGGCTGGCACTGGGCGCCGGCCTGGTCGCCACCTATCTGGTATCGTTGGCCATCTCAAGGCCCATACTCCGGCTCAAGGGGCACTACCTGGCGATGGCGACCCTCGGCTTCGGTATCATCGTCCACATATTTCTGGTGCAGGCCGATACCGTCACCGGCGGCCCGGACGGTCTCTCCGGCATTCCACCCATGAGCCTGGGGCCTGTGGTCCTGGACACAGACATGGAGTGGTACTGGACTATGGGCGGGCTTATGCTTGCCACCATACTATTTTCCCTGAACCTGTCGGTGTCGAGGATGGGGCGGGCGCTATTCGCCATCCACGGAAGCGAGGTGGCGGCCCAGACTATGGGCATAGACACCCCGAAGGTGAAGAGCCAAGTCTTCATAATCTCTGCGCTCATCACCTCCCTGACCGGGAGCCTGTTCGCCCATCAGCAGTCGTTCGTGAGCCCGGATTCCTTCGGCTTCTTCTTCTCCGTGGAACTGGTGACGATGGTGGTGCTCGGAGGCATGGGCTCGACCTTCGGGGCGGTGGTGGGGGCCGTGCTGCTCAGTTTTCTCCCTGAGTTCCTGACCGTGTTCGAGGACTACGAGGTGATGATATACGGCGCCATACTAATGTCCATCATGATATTCCTGCCAAGCGGGCTCTTCGTGGCTGTGGCCGGTTTCGCGTCCAGGAGGCTTGCGGCTGGAAGGGAGAGGCGGAGATGCTGAGGGTGACGGGCCTCTCAAAGGGATTCGGCGGCGTACAGGCCATCTCCGATCTCTCCTTTGAGGTGAGAGAAGGGGAGATATTCTCGGTGATCGGCCCCAACGGCGCGGGCAAGACCACCCTCTTCAACATGATCACCGGCCTCTATGTGCCCGACCGTGGAAAGATCCTCTTCGAAGAGAGTGATATCACCGCGCTCCCTCCTTACGAGATAGCCGCCCGCGGCATCGCAAGGACCTTTCAGAATCTTCAGATATTCCTCAACATGACCACCTTGGAGAACGTGATGGTCGGATGTCATCTCAGGACGAGCAGTGGGTTCATCGCCGGAGCCCTCCGGCTGCCCAAGGTGGCGAGGGAGGAGAGGAAGGTGAGGGAGTGGGCCAGGGAGGCGCTGGAGAGGTGCGGACTTGCGGACCAGGCCGACGCCACCGCTGATTCCCTCCCCTATGGAATGATGAAGAGGCTGGAGATAGCCAGGGCTCTGGCCTCAGCGCCCAGGCTCCTGTTGCTCGACGAGCCTGCTGCAGGGCTAAACGACAGTGAGACTGCCGAGATGGCCGAGCTCATAAAAGGCATTTGTGAATCAGGGGTAACTGTGCTATTGGTAGAACATAACATGGGGCTGGTGATGGGTATATCACACCAGGTCCTGGTTCTCAATTATGGAGAGTTGCTGGCCAAGGGTTCCCCTGAAGATGTCCAGAATGACCCTAAGGTCATAGCCGCCTATCTCGGAAATGGATGATGAAACTTAGCCTGAGGTTGGTTCCCGGTCTCTGGAGTGTTTTCCCCCTCCCTCCCAAGGAATTTGTGGCCAGCACCATAACCACCTTCGGGGCAGGAAAGTGTGAGTACCAGGGCCACGAGATCGTTTTCACCATCCCCACTCTTGACGAGCTGGTACGCACCTCCAGGGACCTGTTCGAGGTCTTGAACATCGAGGGGTGCATAGTGCCGCGCTCCAACATCGCCCCTATCCAGGCCATAGCCTACGACGAGGGCGAAAACATCTCCGAGGTGTGGAGCATTGCGCCGCCTGGCTATCTCATGGTCCCAGGCTACAAGAACCTCTCCCAGGTCCAGCCGTGGCTGTACGACTGGAGCGTCATGAGCCTTGCGTGGGATGATGCATCGAGGCCGTACCGGTTTCCCTACCGGTCGCTGCTGCTCCTGGGACAGCACGAGACCGAATGCTTCTTCTGCGGCAGCCACGACCATACCACAGGGCACTGCATGAATTGCTGGAAGGTGGACGAGGAGGGCTTCACGGCCGCCAAGATGGCGGCAATTCCCTGGAGCCACTGGCCCGAGGCCCTCAGGAAGGGCGCCTCCTCCATTCGCGGCGTGGAGAAGGGGCTCAACAACCTGCGGGAAGATCTGAGGAGGGAGTTCAAGGTGGACTATGTCCTCAAGATTGCCTCCACCAACGCCACCACCTTTTCTGAGTTGTCCTCCTATCCCCAGATTACGCCAAGCGAGTACTCGCAGTTGACAGAGGCCATAAAGAGCGGCTCCAAGAAGAACCTGGAGAAGGCGGTGCACAGTATAAAGGGCAAGGTTCCTGACCAGGTGTACCACCTTTTCCAGGGAGTGGTTCACGTCATGAACGACAACTGGGAAGAGGCTATGGCGAGCTGGTGGGAGGCGGAGAACCTGGCGCACAAGCCCATACTCAAGTCCTATGCCTCGCTCTTGCAGATGCGAATTCACTTCCTCAAGGGCAACAAGGAGGGGGCGATGGCCTCGGCTGCCAAGGGGCTCAAGGTGGACAAAGGGGCAACCCCTCTCAAGTATTGGAACATGATTATAGCCGGGCTGTGGCGCCAGCAGAACGTGGTCAAGGAGTATGCGGAGTCCTTCAAGAGGAAGCCGCGCTGGCTTGCCGCCTCCTTGGCCGAGCCGCTGCTCCTGGTTCACGGCCCCATGATCGAGCAGGTGTTTGACAAGGCCTTGTCTTACTACGAGAAAGTGACCCACACCCTGGTTGAAGACACCGACTCCCTGCTGGATTCCGCGGAAAAGGCCTTCGGAGAGGGGTCTTTCGAGGAGTTCAGGACCAGGTTCCGCGACTGGCGGGGGCAGCTGCCCAATGCCGGGTACGCCGATCTGTTGAACAGCAGGGAGTTCTTCGACGCCTTCAAGACCGAGATCTACAAGGAGATCGGCAGGCTACACAAGCAGTACCTGAAGACCATGACGGACTGCTGCTCCTCGGTCCAAAAGGTGATCCAGAACCTCCCCAGGAAGAAGGCGTTTCTCCCTGTGTTGAGCCGGTCTTCCACGTTCCTGAAGCAGTGCAACTCCTCGGTGAGAAAGTATAAGCGCTACGACGACCTCTCCTCCCTGAGAGACTTCACCAGCGTGAAGGAGAAGCTGGAGGAGGAGAGCAGGCAGCTTATCGACATGGCAAACGAGGCCATAGCCAGGGAGTGGCGGAAGATGCAGCTACGGAAGTATGCCGTGGGCGGGGTCACCTTCGTGCTCGTGGCATGGGTCGTGTTTTACCTCATCCACATCGCTATGCGCTTCATGTAGGCCGCGCCTTATCTGCCCTCTTGCCGTCTCATCCTTCCAAGTATCTTGGCCGCCACGTCAAGGCCCATGAGGTGGAGCAGCAGCAGATATCCCCCGCCGGCAAGCCCTATAAGGAGTGCCAGCTTCAGTGCCAACACCGCGGTTCCACCTTTCATGTAGGGAACGAGGCATATGAGGACGGTTCCCATCGCTGCTGCTGCAATGGCTATTCGCGCCAGGTCGGAGAAGAGCCTTCTCAAGGGCAGCCCGCCCAGCCGCCGGTAGAGCACTGCCGTGAGCAGCAGGAAACTGAGGGATACCGAGAGGCCAGTGGAGAGGGCAATGGCCCTGTGCTGGAGGCTGGACAGGGTCAGGAGTATGATGGCCACATTGGCCGCCACGGCCAGGAACGACCCTGCCACCGGCCATCTGGTCTCCTTTATGGCATAGAATGCAGGAACCACCACTTTTATACCCGCGTATCCCATTAGCCCTATGGAGTAGAAACGGATGGCCTCGGCGGTCATGGCCGTATCGTAGGGCGTGAACCTGCCGTGCTCGAAGATCAGTCTGACTATGGGGGCGCCCAGGAACCAAAGCCCCACCGATGCCGGCACGGTGAAGGCGCTGGCCAGGACCAGGGAGGAGACCAAGGTCTCCGCAAGCTCCTTGCTCTCGCCCCTGGCCGCGTCCCTGGCCATTACCGGCATAGAGGCCATTGAGACCGCCACCCCGAAGAGCCCGATGGGGAGCTGCATGAGGCGGAAGGCGTAGTTGAGCCACGAGATGCTGCCTTCCGCGCATTGGGAGGCGAAGTTGGTGTTTATGAAGACGTTGAGCTGGGTGGCCGACAGCCCTATGACGGCAGGCAGGACCAGGCGCCCAACCTTTTTCAGCCCAGGGTCCTGGAGCCTGAGCATCGGCCTGGGCCTGAATCCTTTTTTCAGGACCAGTGGAAGCTGTATAGCCATCTGCCCCATTCCGCCCGCCAGGGTGCCTATGGCCATCCCGTAGATGGGTTCTATCCCGCTCCTGCCAAACAGCAGGGCAAGGCCCCCGCCTACGGTTATTGAGAGGAGGTTGAAGACCGCCGAGGCAGACGAGGGAAGGAAGAAATGGCCGAAGGTGTTCAGTATCCCCATGAGCAGGGCGGCCAGCGAGATGAACAGGAGGAAGGGGAGCATTATCTCTGTGAGCTTTCTGGTCAGTTCCACCTTGCCTGGGATGAGGACGAAGTCCGGGGCGAGGATGCGGACGATGTCGCCTGAGAAGATGAACGCAGTTAGGATGATCAAGGAGAGGAGCAGAGTCGTGGCGGTCATGACGTTGTTGGCCAGGGCCCAGGTGACGGCCATGCCCTTTTTCTCCTTGTATTCGGTGAAGACCGTGACGAAGGCTGCGCTGAGGGCACCCTCACCGAACAGGTCCCGCAGTAGGTTGGGTATCCTGAAGGCCACCACGAAGGCGTCCATCGCGGTGCTGGCGCCAAAGAGCCCTGCCAGGACCTGTTCGCGCACCAGCCCGAGGATCCGCGACAACAGAACCGCGGTGCTCACCGCCCCCGCGGCCAAGGCTATCCTGCCCGATTTCTCCTGTTGCCCTGGCATCTATGGCTGGGCGGGCCGCTTCCGCCACCTGACCCCGGCAGGGGTGTCCATGATTTCAACGCCCATGTCGGCAAGCCGCTCCCTGATCCGGTCGGCCTCATCCCACCGCTTCTCCCTCCTTGCCTCCTCCCTCTTGGCGACGAGCTCTTCGATGGTCTTCAGCTCGCTGGGATCTGGCGAGGGAATGGAGAAGACGTTGAGGATGGTGTTGAGCTTCACCACCAGCTCTAGCGCGCTCCTGGCCTGGTCGGTGGAGACCCGGCGCTCTCCGAGCAGGGGGTTAATCCTTTTCACCAGTCCGAAGAGGATTCCCAGGGCCCTCGGTACATTGAGGTCGTCGTAGAGGGCCTGGAA
>WFVQ01000161.1 GCA_015491585.1 Deltaproteobacteria bacterium | reverse complement strand
GGGCTGCCCTGGAGGATCCGAAGGTGAAGCGCCATATAGAGGGGAAAGAGGTGAAGAAGGTGATCTACGTGCCTGGGAGGCTGGTCAATGTGGTGGCGAAGTAGTTCCGCGCTCCTGGCGGGAATCCTGCTCTGGTCTCTGTGGTTCCTGCTTTGTTCCTGCGGCTACAGGATAGAGAATGGGGCACCGGCCCTCCCCTCTTGGATCTCGTCAGTCTATGTGGAGCCCTTTTCCAACCAAAGCAACGAGCTCGACCTTGGCGCCATGATCACCAGGGAGCTCAGGAGTGAATTCCTTAAAGGGGCCGCTCTGACACTTTCTGACCAGGCAGGGGCCGACGTTGTCCTCAAGGGGCGGGTGGTGCAGGTTGACACCAGCGGCCTCTCCTATGTTCGTTACGACCAGGCCATAGAGCGCCGGATCGTGGTTAGGTGTCACGTGAGTATCGTCGATCCCAAGACCGGGGAGGAGCTCTGGAGCACCGCAGACATCGTGCGGGAGGAGGGCTTCTATGTGGGCCGCGACGTCATGGAGACCGAGGCCAACAAGCGCAGGGCGCTGGAGAAGGCGGCGGCAGACATAGCCGAGATCGTGTATCACCGGATGACCGGGGTGTTCTGATTGGCATGCCGGATTTTCCTCTCTTTGTATTTTTTGAAACGCTTATTGAAAAAAACGCAAGAAAGACGGTAAGCTTTAAAAGGCAGCCGTGACAGAGGCCATAGGGCTTCTTTGTATGGGCAGGATTCTCTGCTTGTATGGTGTTGTCTCGGCTGTGCCGAATCGTCCACCATTCCCAGCGGCCGGGGATTGCATTCTTTTACTGGAAAGGGGGCGCTCGCTGTGACCGGAGTCAGGAGAGCCTTGGAGATATGGGCCTGGCGTGGTCTATCCTCTTTGGTTTTATGGTTTCTGCTTTTTTTTGCGGTGCTTCCTGCCTGGAAAGAGTATGCATGGGCCGATTGCGGCCTCATTCCATCAGACTATCCCGTATATGCCGGTGACAAGCTGGAAGTCAAGAAAAATGTCAAGGTGAACGGGAATGGCGTCGCCGAGGGCGAATACAAGAACGACAAGGCGATAGATGGAAGCTCTGGGAATATCGTGGACTGGAGCCCCGCCCTGCCCGACCTCGTTCCGCCTTCATTCCCAGCCAACTCCAGTGCCGTTGATGTGGTGTTGCACTCCAACGATGCACTCTCCACAGGGGCTTACCGCAATGTTGAGGTGGCGAAGAACTCCACCGGTGTCACCTTTGATGGAGATGCCAACATCACCAAGCTGACAATCAAAGAGAATTCAAATGTGGTTTTTTCTCCAGGGACCTATTTCATCAATGAACTCAAGGCAGAGAAGAATGTCAACATAAGCGTGGCGACCCCCGGAGAGGTTAAAATTTATATCGGAAACTCCTTCGAGATCGGCGACAACTCCCATGTTAACGACTCCGGCAACGTCACCAACTTCCAGGTCTATCTCTATGGCGGTCCTCCAAAGGTCAAGGCGAAGTTAAAAAAGAATGTGAACTTCACTGGTTTTATCTTCAGTCCTTTCAAGGATACCGAGATCGAGATAAAGAAGAATTCCTATATTCACGGAGCATTATTGACTGCGGGCAAGGTGGAGCTCGGGGAGAAGGGCGGCAACGTCCAGATCATTTACACCGCGGCGGACCAGACAGCGATAGGTGGCATATCCACCTGTCCCGGTCCACCTTCGGCCTTGACGCCTATCGCAGACTACCACTTTGACGAGTGTTCATGGAGTGGGACTCCAGGCGAAGTGGTGGACAGCAGCGGAAACGGGTACAATGGCACATCTGTCAACGCCACCATCATTGAAACACCTGATATACTTTGTAACCACGGAGATTTTAGAGGGCATGGATATATAACCTTATCTCCTAAGGTGCCGGTGGGTTCATCTTGGACGATGGCCATGTGGCTGAAATTCCCTTTGGATTCTACAGGGCACACAGATATTCCTTTAGGCCATCCATATGGAAGAATATATCCCTACGTGGTGGCGTCCCTTTCATCGACCGGGGACTTGGCTTTTTTTGCTGAGAGGGTCAGTGATGGGGCGATGTTCTGGGGGGTGTACGATAACAGCGGAGGATGGCGCCCTCTGGAGCCTTTGCCTTCATTGAGCAGCGGATGGCATCATCTCACCTTTGTGGCATCTGGAGGGTGGACCAGATTATACATAGATGGGAGTTATCATAGCCGGGTACATAGGGTGACCCACGGAGATGTCTATTACCTGCTGACTTCCTCCGATTACACTCCACAGGAGACAATAGGGGGCGAAGCCGACGAGGTGCTGTTTTTCAACAAAGCGCTATCCCCATCGCAGGTCCAGGCTATTTACAACAATCAATCATCTGGGGCCAATTGGGATGGATCTTCCAGGGCCTGTCCTTCATGCGGATCAACGGTTGATCATTATGAAGTGTGGCACGACTCCACTGCCCTGACTTGCAATCCCACCACGATTACTGTCAAGGCGTGTGCAAATGCCGCATGCGACGCCACCGCCTCGGCCGACTCGGTGGAGCTGGCCTCCAGCTCCACCTCCAGCTCATGGGCGGTCAATCCACAGGCGGTCAATGGAACCCAGAGCTACTCCCTCAGCAACAGCGCCAACGAGACCTTGACCCTGAGCATCTCTTCCGCCACCCCCTCCGCCGACTACTGCTGCGTGATAAACGGTTCCGGCGCGGCCAACTGCACGGCCGGCGACTACTCCGACTGCGGCATCACCTTCTACAAGTCAGGATTCATCCTCGACCAGGTAAACGCAACCTCATGCGAGTATGGACATGGAACAGTCAGGGCGGTTCGCACGGATGACACCACCCAGACCTGCGTCCCGGCGTTTCAGAATCAGAGCCGGAAGCTCCTGTTCTGGGCCCAATACGATTCACCTGGCTCGGGCACGAAGCAGGTTTCGGTCAACGGGACTATGGTTGGGCCTCCTGCCTCGTCGGCCGCAAACGTCACCCTGGCATTCGACTCCACCGGATCGGCGCCGTTCAGCGTCCACTATGCCGATGCCGGACGGCTGTGGCTCGGTGTCAACGGTACAGGGAACTACACCTTCATGCACGGCGGTGGATATCTGGTCTTCAAGCCGGCCAAGTTCTCGATCACCTCTTCGATGACCAACACTGCATTGACGGGAACGCCCAGTCTCCAGGCCGGCAGGGACTTCTCCCTCTCCTTGATCGCTAAGTGCGACAACGGGACAGTGACCGCCAACTACGAAGACAATGCAACGCTCTGGATCGAGATGGCCAACCCATCCGGCGCCTCTGGAGGGGCGCTCCAATTCCTGGGCAAGAGTTATGCGGTGGGCGCTGCAGGACAGAACGTGACATTCTCCAACGGAGTGGCCTCGGCCTCCAACGCCACGTTCAGTGACGTCGGGGTCTTCAAGATCCACGTCAAGGACGACGACTACTTCGGCCAGCAGGTGCCCGAGGCCAACGAGACCGTCGGCAGGTTCTATCCGGACCACTTCAAGTTGAAGTCGTCGTCCATTACCCCGGGATGCGGGACCTTTACCTACATGGAGCAGCCGTTCACTGTCTCGTTCGTGTTGAGGGCCGAGGATTACGCCAACTCCACTACGGTCAACTATGACACGGCGCTTCTCGGCGCCTCCATCACGGCTGAAGTGGGCCTGTATGCAGAGGACGCGGACTCTGGAACTTCCATTACTTCGAGGGTCTCTCCTGCAGTGAGTGGTAACTGGACCAGCGGCAGCTTTACGTTTAGCGGAAATTTCACCTTTGCGCGGCAGGCAAGCCCGGACGGCCCCTATCAGGTGAACATCGGCGTCAACGCCACGGATCAGGACTCCGTGCCCATTCAGGGGGCCGATATGGACTGCTCGGGCAGCTCCTGCGAGGCAAGGCTCCTGGACAATAACCCCCAGGAGTTCAGGTACGGTCATCTGGACATATACAGCAACTACGGGCCAGAGACCGACAACCTGACAATGGGCGTGGCTGCGGTCTATTGGGACGGGGCGGGCTGGAGCCTCAACACCGCGGATAGCTGCACCTCCCTCAACGCCACGGATTTCGTCTTCTCCAACTGGCAGGACAACCTGGACCCTGGAGAGACAGCGGTCTCCACGGGATCGGTCAACGGGATCGGTGCAGGAGAGGGGAACTTCACCCTCACTGCGCCTGGCACCGGCAACTGGGGATCGGTGGACATAGGTCTCAACTCCACTTCCAGCTTCTACCAGTGGTTGAGTGGAGGCCTCAACGGCACCGCCTTCTTCGGCCTCTACAGGGGAAACGACAAGGTGATTCACTGGTTTGAGTTGCGTTAGGAGGGGCTCGTGGAGAAGGGATTCACCATGCTGGAACTGGTGGCCGTAATCGTTCTCGTGGCGATACTCGCCGTGGGCGCCACAGCGCTCTGGCAGGGCGGCCTCGACGAAGAGGCCGCTGCCAGCGAGTTCAGGCACGCCCTCCGTTACGCACAGCATCTGGCCATGACACGGGAGTACGACCATTCCCATCCCTGGGGTGTGGCGATAGGCGGGGCCACCTATTCGGTGAGGCGCAAGGGGGGAATATACGCCCAGGATCCGGCCTCTTCGGGCCTCTACAAGGACCGCCAGCTCCCTGGCGGGCAGGTGGTCTCCTGCCCGTCGTCCTCCATCTGGTTCGACAGGTTCGGTGCCCCCATTGGGATCACCTCTGTCATCACCTGCACCGTGGGTTCAGTGGAGGTTAAGATCTACCCAGAGACGGGCTTCGTGGAGTGATCTGTAATGGATGGGAGCGGCCCCGGGAGGCTGAGGCGGTGGCGCGCGATGCTGGTGGCCGCGCCTCTCTTTCCCCCTCTTCTCTTCGTGTCTCTATATGATCCAGCGGGGTGGGAGGCGGCAGTCCTCTTTCTCCTCTCGGCGTCGGTCTCACTGTTCCTTTTATGGGCAACCGCCCGCCAGGAGGAGGACATCCTGGAAGCGGCAGCCCGGCGCATGGAGGCGCTGTGCGGGAAGAGAGGGGATTCCTGCTTTGAGGGAGATCCAGTGGTGGCTGCGGCGGAGCGGTGTCTTGGGCGGGCGGCAGAGGCCGAACAGGCGTTGAAGTCCCTGGAGTCCGCAGTTTCCGCCACCAATGACGGGATTGTGCTCTTGGACGGGCAGGGCAGGGTCATATTCTGCAACCAGGCGGCGGCATCGCTCCTGGGGGCCGACATGGAATCCGTAATTGGGCGCGACATCGCGGCCCTGGTCAGGGAGCCGGACTTCATCTCTTGTTTTCAGCAGGCCGTGGCTTCCAGGGCCGCGGCAGAGTGTTCTTCATTGCTCCATCCCGGCGGCCGGGAGTCCAGGACCATTCTGTTCCGCCTCCTTCCCTTGGCAGGAGCCCGGAGCTCAGGGGCTGAAACCGCGCTGGTCATGGTGGACTTGACTGAGCTCAGGAGGCTGGAGGAGTCCAGGCAGGAGTTCTTCACCAACGTGTCGCATGAGCTCAAGACCCCGGTCACGGCCATAAAAGGATACGTCGAGACACTCCTCGACGGCGCGCTGGAAGAGCCGGATGTGGGCAGGCGTTTTCTGGGCATCGTCGCCAGGCAGACCGGGAGGCTCGAGGCCCTGATAGAGGACATACTCCTCCTCTCCCAGGTGGAGACCGCCTCCACCGGAGGCCTGCCCCCTGGAGCAGGCGTGGTGGAGGTCGCGGATGTCCTGGAGTCGGTGTTGGAGGCCTGCCAGTTCATGGCCTTCCAGAAGGGTGTCACAGTGGAGTTCACGTCTGTTGGCGGCCTGAAGGTCAGGGGCCACGCAGGGTTGCTGGGCCATGCAGTCTCCAACCTTCTCACCAATGCCATCAAGTACAGCCCAGGAGGCAGGCAGGTGGTGGTGAGGGCGAGACCAGTGGAGCGTGGAGGGGTGACGCGGGTGGCCGTGGAGGTGGAAGATCAAGGTCCGGGGATTCCGGCGGAGCACATTCCACGGATATTCGAGCGTTTCTATCGGGTGGACAAGGCCAGGAGCAGGGAACTGGGTGGTACGGGGCTGGGCCTGGCCATAGTCAAGCACGTGGTCCTCGCCCACGGCGGCGAGGTGGAGGTCGAGAGCGAGGTGGGAAAGGGGAGCCTGTTCAGGCTGGTGCTTCCGGCCGCCTAGCCGAACCGGCCGGTGATGTAGTCTTCGGTCTCCTTCTTCTCGGGATTGGTGAACATCTTCTCGGTCTTGTCATACTCTATCAGCCTTCCCAGGTACATGAAGGCCGTGAAGTCCGATACCCTGGCGGCCTGCTGCATGTTGTGGGTTACGATGACTATGGTGTAGTCTGCTACCAGCTCGGCGATCAGCTCTTCCACCTTTGCGGTGGAAATGGGGTCAAGGGCAGAGCAGGGTTCGTCTAAGAGGAGCACCTCCGGCCTCACTGCTATGGCCCTTGCGATGCACAGCCTCTGCTGCTGGCCGCCTGAGAGGGCCGTGCCCACCTGCCTGAGCTTGTCCTTGACTTCGTCCCAGAGGGCCGCCTTTCTCAGGGCCCACTCCACCCTCTCGTCCATCTCGGACCTGGAGAGCCGCTCATAGAGCCTCACTCCGAAGGCGATGTTGTCATAGACGGACATGGGAAACGGGGTCGGCTTTTGGAACACCATGCCCACCCTGGCCCGCAAGAGATTCAGATCCTCCTTGGGGGAGAGGATGTTCCTGCCATCCATGATTATCTCGCCGGTGGCCTTCTGGTTGGGATAGAGCTCGTAGATCCTGTTGAAACAGCGGATGAAGGTGGACTTGCCGCAGCCGGAGGGCCCGATGAAGGCCGTGACCTGGTTCCTGTAGATGTCTATGGAGATGGAGTGGAGGGCGTGGAAGCCGCCGTAGTAAAAGTCCAGCCCACGCACCGATATCTTAACCGGCAGCCCGCTGCCTGCCTGCTGAGTTCTCTGTTCCTGTGCGCCTTCCCGGTTCATGATCCTGCTACTGGCTCCTCTTGGGGCCGCCGAGGAGCCCCCTCACCAGTATGTTTAGCGCGAGGACGCTCACGGTTATGAGGAGTGCTCCTGCCCATGCCAGATGCTGCCATGTCTCGTAAGGGCTCATGGCGAACTGGAATATCACCACCGGCAGGTTGGCGATGGGTTCGTTGAGCCCCTGGCTCCAAAACTGATTGTTGAGCGCGGTGAAGAGCAGAGGAGCCGTCTCGCCTGTGATCCTCGCCACCGCCAGGAGGATCCCGGTGAGTATGCCCCCCCGCGCGGCCTTGTAGACTATGGCCACGATTACCTTCCACCGCGGGGTGCCCAGGGCATATGCCGCCTCCCGCACCGCATTGGGAACCAGCTTCAGCATATCCTCGGTGGTCCTGACTATAATGGGCAGGGTTATGAGCGCAAGGGCCAATCCACCGGCCCATGCCGAGAAGTGACCGAAGGGTACCACCACGATCTCGTAGATGAATACGCCGAGGATGATGGAGGGAGCGCTCAACAGCACGTCGTTTACGAACCTTATGGCAGGAGCGAGCCTGGAGGCGGCCGAGAATTCGGATAGGTAGGTCCCGGCCAGGACGCCAACCGGAGCGCCTATTAGCACCCCGAGCCCGGTGAGTATCAAGCTGCCCACTATGGCATTCGCCAGGCCTCCCTCTTCGCCAGGAGGGGGCGTGGCG
>WFVQ01000160.1 GCA_015491585.1 Deltaproteobacteria bacterium | reverse complement strand
GTGGTCGGCTGCGGGGGCGGTACGCAGGCCCCTGCTAGCAAAAGGGTGAACAGGCTAACTGCTATGCACGGCTTTGTCAGTAATTTCATGGTGATTCCTCCTCTCGTTTCTCAGTTGCGGCTTCAGCCCTGGTTGGCGAAGCTCTCCATTATCTCATGTTCCACCTTGATCCAGTACAGGGTCTGCATGGTGTACTCGTACTGGCGCTTGGTGAGGGCGCACAGGCGCGCGGCCCGGCCCACCCTGAAGAGCGAGTTCAGCAGGCCATAAGTATCACCCGAATTGGCTGCGGCCGACATCCGATTCAGGGTGGGGGTGTTGTTCCAGGCGTAGTCGAATTTTTTATAGGTATTCAACACCATTGGAATAAGCTCCAATACCTCGCGATTGATCTGTTCATACATGGCTCTGTTGGCGCGCCTGTATTCCAGGATGGCATTCCGGTCCTCAGGGGGCAGGGATGCGAAAATTCGCCGCTTCTCTTCGGGACTCTTTCCAAAGGTCATCTCCTCGAACTGATAATAGGAAGGACAGTTGTCGATGGCTTTGACGTAGCGGTCCAGTATCTTAATGGTGGTCTGGTAGTAGTGGGCGATGGGCTTGCGCAGGCAGTCCACCTCAGGGACTCCAGAGGCTATGTAGTGGGCAGGCGGTCTGGACTCCAGATACTGTTTGTATGCTGCCTGGTGATAGTCCTCCACCTGCTGCATCTCCTGGGGCAGGGGGGCACACGCCCACGCCAAGGTCAGCAGTGATGTGCAGACAAGATATAGCAGTGATTTTCCAGGAAAAAACTCCCCTCTCATAAGAATACCTCCCGCCATTTTTCCTTTGGTAATCGTGTCTTCGGGAAAAATTTCAAAACCTGCATCGCCCGTGTGAAAGCCCCCTGCTCAGGAACGATATTAACAAAAACAGTTCCGATAACAACATCTTTCAAGGAGGAGGACATGAAAGCGGCAAGAGCTGATTACCAACTGGCCTGGACGGTTACGGTCACGCTGTTCACATTTTTAATGGCCATCTACACCTCGGGGTGCACCCCGAAACAGCCGCCCCAGCAGCCTCCCACGCTGTCGCAGCGGCTGGACGCCCTGTACCAGAGCGACCGTGGGGCCTGGCGCGCTGAGGTCGAGCGTCTGCTCACTTCAGGCAACGGGATGGCCATTCCGCCGCGCCATCTCGCCCGGGCCATCGATGCTTTCAACGATCAGACCACCAGGTCCCTGTGTATGACCGCAACCTCCAGCTACATCAAGGCCAGGATCACTCCAGGCGGTACGCTTGCAACGGAGGCCGACAGGGAGCTCCTCAAGGCGTACGCCGAGATGGCGCTGACCTCTGCCGATCCCGGCACGGCCCAGGAGCTGCGGGATATCTGTGCGCGGGCCGACAGGGAGCAGGTCTGCAGGGGCAGGTTCTAAATGGAATACCGTGAAACTGAATCGGAGGTGAATGTCATGAAAGGGCACGAGTTGAAGGTGGCCGGCCTTGTCGCGCTGGTCCTGTTGCTGGCAGTGGCCGGTCAGGCCAAGGCCACTTCCTTTGTGAGCGAGGCCACGGTGGTGGTGGACAAGATCAACAAGGAGAGCCAGGCGGCAAACCAGGAGATCGAGGACTTTTACCGCAACTTCAGCAAGGCGGCCAGCGACATGATCGCGCTGGAGGCCAAAATAGAGCAGTGGAAGAAGGAAGGATATCTCTGCGACGAGTACGCAAAGTGTCCTGAGAAGTACGACCTGATCTATGCCTATTACGCCGACCGGATGGCCCAGATCCAGAAGGCCTTCGACGAGCACAGGGACGCCATCCAGGCCTCCTTGTCCAGGTTCAATCGGGTCGTCTATGAAGGGCGCGACAGGATTGCCGACCTCAGGAGCGACGACATGGTGCAGGTGAAGAGCAACCTGAAGAGGCTCAGGCTTGAGAACGAGCGGCTGCGGAATCAGCGGGCCGCGCTGGAGCAGAAATGCCCGCTCACCCAGGAGATGTCCCGTTCCTGCTCCAGGAAGTGGAGGGCCTTCAGGCGTGATGCGGCCAGGGTGCGCAGGAACTTGCAACGGCTGGTCTATGTCCAGAGGCTGTCGAAGCTTCGCAAGTCCATAATAGAGCGCCTCGAGAACATCCTCGACAGTTACACCACCCTCGAGGCCGACGCAGTGGAGAGCCTGGCTGATTACGCCTTCATCTTCGAGCAGTACGGCGAGCTGTCCGGCGCCAGCGGCATCGGTGAACTCTTCCAGGCAGTGAAGGAGATACGGAAGCTGGACAAGAAGCTCTCCCAGATGCAGAAGTTCGGCAAGGGGCTCCAGCTCCACGTGCTGGAGGTGGGCAAGCTCATGGACGACAGGCTGGCCCAGATCGAGGAGCAGGACATCAACGTCTTCTCCAGGAGCGAGGGCATCGAGGAGGCCACCAACCTGCTGGAGAGCAACGACAAACTCCTGCGCGAGCTGGAGAAAGAGGTGGGCGGCCTGGAGATGGGCGCGAGCCTAAAGTGATGCAACATGAACTCATCAAACTCACCACGCGTAAGAAGGAGGACTACCATGAAACGGGTTTGTGCATATCTGCTGGGTTTGTCCCTCGTGTTTCCGGCTGTGCAGCCGGTGCTTGCGGCGGGCGGAGAGGCCGCGGTCTCCCTGGATAGGGTAGAGGCCATGATAAAGGGCAAGGCACCTGAGGGTGAGATGGAGCGGCAGGTCAGGGCCCTCAACGCTTCCGCTAAAGAGGTGTTTCAGTCCACGGATCAGATCCGTGCCTCAAATACCATATATGTTAATCATTGCAGGTCCATCATCCAGGAGATCTTCTATCACCTCAACCAGATTGCTCCATACTATGACTTCAAGGATGCCATCTACCTCCGCAAGCTGCAGGAACTCAAGGCCAACAAGGCCCGCATGGAGCGAGGTGAGATCACAAAGGCGCAGTTCGGGACCAATGTAGAGAAGATAGAGGCGAGATACAGACAGGAACTCGCAGATGCCCAGGAGTTCATAGACGAGAAGGTGGACAGGCTCTCCTCGCTCTGCACCAATCTGAAGATCAATACCGACTCCATACGCGAGAACCTGAGGGCCAAGGGGGTCAACGGGCTGCCCGACGACCTTAGGTCCAGGGTCCTCCAGTTGAAACAGGATCCCACCTGGCAGGCGGTAAGCCTCCCCACGGAGCGTGGCATGCACATGCAGAAGGCGCTTGAGGCGGCGTCTGATGGGCAGGGGCTTGCAGTAAAGGGCTGCCTGTCCGGCCTGTTCGATTTTTTCGAGCAGAAGGCCTATGGTCCGGTCTTTGACGAGGGCCTGGTGGCAAGGGTAGTGGGGCAGTTCTGATGCCCGGCGGCGCTGGCATACCAGGAGGACTCTGGCAGGGCAGGGGAGCCGTGGCGGCGCTCCTTCTCCTGGGAGTGCTCGCTGCCTCTCCTGCAAGCGCAGCGGATACCGCCGAACTGGTGGAGGCGGTGCTTGTGCAGCGGCTGGATAGCTGGTGGCAGCGGGAGATGGTTTCCCTTGGAGGTGCCGGCGCCATGCCCTCTCCGCGGGTCTCCGGTTCATGCCGCATCGGAGAAATGGTCAGGGAGGAGGTCTATCCTGGGTTGATGCGGCTGGAGCTCGAGTGTTCCCTGGATACAGCGGCAGGAACTGTTGAGGTGACGGTCATGGGGATAGGTCCAACATATGATACGGCGCGGCGGGATGCGGCAGTGCGCATAGCCAGATTCATCGAGCCCGCCATCGCGGCTATGGTCCTGGACAGGGCAGCCAAAAGGACCCTGCGCAGCCTTTCCGCTTATCTGACGCTGTTGGATCAGGGCATGGCGCACATAGAGGCAGGGAGGGATGCCTTGACGCGGCTTCCGGAGTCCGCCGAGACCAGGTGTGGAGGAGAGAGATGAAACGGTTGGCCGGGTTTGTGGTGCTCATGGCCGTGATGATACTGGCCCTGAACGAGCTGGCGAGACTGGAGCCGAAGATGGAGTCGGCCAAGAAGGCGGTGCTCGGGGCCCCGGTGCTCATCGAGGCCCCGAAAGAGGAGCTTTCCAAAGAGAGAGAGGCGGTTCGGCCACCTGAGATTCCTTCAGACACCAAGGTCCGACCCCAGCGCCAGACGGCGGAGATGAAGGAATCAAAGGATGAGAAAGAGGCGGCAGTTGCCGAGGCGCGCGGCAAAGAGCTCGATGATACTCCCAACCCCGAAGAGCCAGAGAAGACCTCTGATCCAATGTTGGCCCAGGCGGCGCCGGCGGCACCAGAAGAGACGAAAGCGGAGCCTCCAGTCCCCCCGGCTCCAGATTCCGCCTCTGAGGAGAAGAATATTGCGGTAGAGGAGCGGTCACCCAAAGAACCGGCCCAGTCGGAGCCCGAAACCTCCTCTATCGCGGCCGAGAGCGCTCCGAGGGCGGCCGACCGTCCTGTAACGCCCATGTTCGTGCCATCTCCTCCACCTGAGAAAGAGGAGCCTCCAACGCCGAAGCTGGCCTCGATCCTCAAGGAGATCGTGGCCTCGACCCCTGCGAAACCGGAGAAGGAGAGGGCAGCGGACATCGGCAGGATAGAGGCGCTTGCCGGGCTCCAAGGCCGGTCTGGTTCCACCTCTCCCAAGGGCCCCCGGAGCATCGAAGTGGACGAAGAGGCCTTTTCCAGGATGGACCGGCTCAAGGATGCGATCGCTTCAGAGGAGACGAGGATTTCAGGAGAGGAGCAGGATGGCAGTTACGGCTGGGGCGTGCTCAATGAGTACAGTGACCCTGACCGTGCGGCGCGGCTCCTGGGAGGGGTGCCCTTTGCCAAAGACAGACATGGCAATTTTTTCAGGATAGACCTGGATAAAGGAGAGGTGGTGCCTGTGGCAAATGTGCTCTCGGGCTATGGCGCTATCGGCCTACGGGCCACCGATCCCGGGGTGCTCTCCCTGTTCAGGAGGGCCGTGAACAGCGGCATGGTTAAGGGGCCCGCCGATTCCTACACCTTCTGGTACCTGTTCAACAAGCGCGACGCTTCCTACCTCCGGGTCAAGACGGTCCGGGCCTTCGAGTGTTACATCTCCACGGCTGGCCTGTCCGGTGATGAGGCCGGCGAGTTCAGGAAGAGGGCGCGCCTCAGAGGAGAGGTGTTGTTATTGAAAAGGCCCAACGGAGGAGAGCTGTCCTCTTTCATTCCCAGCTATTTCACACTTGACGGCAAGAGGATCGCCTATCCCAGGGCGTGCCTGGCCCGGGACGACGAGTGGAGAATGGCCGGAGGCGGCCGGCTGGCCTCGGCTGCAGGAGAAAGGAGGTAGCTGTGGTCTGGTACGCACCTAAAGAGATGGCCCTGTCCCTTGGGGTGACCCTTCCCTTCTTCCTCTTCTATGCCTGGCGCATATATTCGCTGGTCCTGGACCACATGAGCGCCCTCAGGTTCTTCTCGAAGGATGGCGGGGTGTCGCGCATGGTGAGTGATGCCGTGAGAAAGGCGCTGCCAGGAGAGGGGGCGGAGGCGTCCCAGGCAGTGGGCGAGCTGCTGTTGCATATGGGTATCTCGGCGCTCTATGGAGAGTATGACAGGAGGATAGGCGGGGTCAGGCGGGCGCTGAGGGCCGATGTCTATACCGTGATCCTAATCGGCTTCTTCGGCACCCTGTTCGGCATGGCAGGGGCCTTCTCGCTGATCGGCGAGAAGGTGACACAGGGAATGGCCAATCCGGTGTTGCTGGTGGAGGAGCTGGTCAAGGGAGGCATGGCCACTGCCCTGGTCTCCTCGCTGGTGGCGGCAGTGCTCGGTGGCGCTGCTATGGCGTATCTCTCTTTCACCGAGCGCGAGGTGGTGGAGGCCAGACAGAGGCTTGCGGTCCTGATAAGAGAGTCCTTGGCAACGGAGTCCACTGGAGGCGGCGATGCATGATCTCCATTCCCTGTTCCGGTGTGAAGGTCACGAGACCGAGATGGACCCAGGGAAGGACCTGTTCGCACTCCTTTTCATGTCCTTCTTTCTGATAACTGTGCTCATGCTTTTCGCAGTGGGACGCGTCAATGAGCAGGTGCCTGTGAACGCCTCCTCGTCACCATCGAGCTCGGCCTTGGTCCTACGCGAGGAGCTCCTGGCAAAGATAGGAGTAGTGGACGGTAAGGTGGAGGTCTGCCAGGGAGAGAAGTGCTGGGTCCTGCCCGACGCAGCCGCCTTGCTCTCCTCCGAGGCCGGACTACTGGAGCGCGCAGGCGGGGAGAAGGTCCTGGTCATAGAGGATCCGGGCAATAGCGTCGGCGCCGGCACCATGTTGGTGGCGGTCAAGTCGCTCAACGACCAGGGCATAGGCGTTGAGTTCAGGACGAGGCTGAAATGAAGGACTGCTTCAAGGTACTTTCCATCTCCATCGTGGCACTGATATTGGCATCACCCCCCGGCCTCGGAGGCGTCCTCTCTGCCTATCTTGGCGGCCTTTCCGAGTACAAGACGGAGGAGAGGCCCAGGGAAGCCCCGCCACCTTCCCTGAGGGACTACTGGACAGAGCTCGTCAGGAAATATCCCTATCCAGGAAGGATAATGGCCAAGGCGAGGATCACGCCGTCGGACCTGGAGCGTGTGCCAGAGATCTACGTGAAGCGCCATCCATATCCTGAACTCAAGGGAAGGCGGGCCAAGCGGTTGGCAGCGATCCTCAAGCCCTACAAGGGGCTAATAGATGAGGCCAGCGCCAGGTTCGGTGTCCCTGCAGAGATCATAGGAGGCGTGATCCTCCAGGAGTCCGGTGGCCGTCCCGATGCAAAGGCCAAGACCACCTCGGCGAAGGGACTCATGCAGACCATAGATGCCACCTTCAAGCTGGCAAAGAGGGCCCTGGCCCAGCAGGGCATCAGGATAAGCGATCCATTGAATCCCAGGGATTCCATATTGGCTGGAAGCTGGTATCTCTCCTACTGTTTCGACCTGGCCCGCCAGGATTATCCGGGCATGTGGAACAAGTCGAGGCTGGAACACTGGTCCAGGGCCCTGGAGTATTATTACGCTGGCCCGGCATGGGGAAAGAACCCCAGGCCGATAATCCACGTCTATTCAAACGGCAGGAGGCTGGTGATCCGGAAGAGGGTCTACTCCCAGTCAGTCCTCGACATGGCTAAGGAACTGGGTTGAGCGTCAGGCCCTTGCCAGGGTCCATATGCCTATGAGTATGAAGCCGGCACCGGCCACGTACTGCAGGACCTTGGGACTCAGCAGGTTCGATATCGCGGAACCCACTGCTGCCCCCAGGGCGGCGGAGAGTGTGAGCGCGGCGGCGGCGCCTATGAATACCGTGATCGCGCTGTGGTTTTCGTCCGCTGCAAACAGCAAGGTGGCCAACTGG
>WFVQ01000159.1 GCA_015491585.1 Deltaproteobacteria bacterium | reverse complement strand
TTCAGTTGCCTGAGGGTGTGGAGATGGTGATGCCAGGAGACAATGTTCAGTTTACTGTGGAGCTGATTCAGCCCATAGCGATGGAGGAGGGTCTGCGTTTTGCGGTACGCGAGGGCGGCCGCACCGTCGGCGCAGGCGTCGTTACCAAGATCTTAGAGTGATAGGCAGTCGAGGTCAGGGAGCATGATCCCAACACAGAGAATCAGGATACGTCTGAAGAGCTTCGATCACAAGCAGCTCGACCAATCGGTGGGCGAGATCGTCGACACCGCGAAGAGGACCGGGGCGCGGGTGGCAGGGCCCATCCCGCTGCCCACCAGGATACAGAAGTTCACGGTGTTGAGGTCTCCGCATGTCAACAAGAAGTCCCGCGAGCAGTTCGAGCAGAGGACCCACAAACGTCTGGTGGACATACTGGAGCCGACGCAGCAGACGATTGACGCCTTGATGAAACTGGAGCTCTCAGCCGGGGTCGATGTAGAGATAAAACTATAGTAGCGAGAAGGGACCATGTCGAAGATAACGGGCATGATAGGCCGCAAGATTGGAATGACCCACGTCTATACCGAGGATGGTGAGCAGGTCGCCACCACGGTGTTGGAAGTGGGGCCGTGCACCGTGCTCCAGAAGAAGACGCAGGAGCGCGAGGGCTATAACGCCCTGCAGCTCGGGTTTGCCCCCAAGCCGGCCCGCCGCTTGAAGAAGCCGGAGCTGGGCCATGTTAGGAAGGCCGGGGTGGAGCAGGGGTTCTACTGTATCAAGGAGGTCAAGGTCTCCGATCCCGACGCCTTCGAGGTCGGGCAGGTGTTGACCCTCGAGGATCTGGACATCCGTTCCCTGGTCGACATCACTGGTACCAGCAAGGGCAGGGGCTTCACCGGTACCATCAAGAGGCACGGGTTTTCCAGGGGGCCAATGGGGCACGGTTCCAAGCACCACAGGCAGATGGGTTCCATAGGTATGTGTGCCTGGCCCTCCAAGATAATCAAGGGGAAGAAGATGCCGGGCCGCTACGGCGGCAAGAGGACTACGGTGAAGAACTCAATGGTCCTGGACGTGCGGCCGGAAGAGAATCTTCTGCTGGTGAAAGGCAGTGTTCCAGGCGCTGTGAACCAGTTCGTGATACTTACTTGTAAATAGAGGAGCTGAGCCACTCCATGGCTACATTACCAGTCTATAACGCGCAGAAGGAGAAGGTCGGCGAGATCGCCGTCAAGGACGAGGTCTTCGGCGTCGAGCCCAAGGTCGGCGTGCTGCACGAGGTGGTGCAGTGGCAGATGGCCAAGAGGCGCGCCGGCACAGCTTCCACCAAGCGTAGGAGCGAGGTCAGCGGCGGCGGCCGCAAGCCGTGGCGCCAGAAGGGCACGGGGCATGCCAGGGCAGGCAGCAACACCTCTCCGCTCTGGAAACGGGGCGGGTCGGTGTTTGGGCCCAAGCCGCGCTCCTACTTCTATCCCCTTCCCAAGAAGGTGAGGAAGCTCGGTGTCCGGATGGCGCTGAGCGACAGGGTGAAGAGCGACAAAGTCTACATCCTGCGTGACTTCGGTCTCGACGGCATAAAGACCAAGAAGGTCGCGGAGCTCATGGGCAGGTTCGAGGTCAGCAAGGTCCTTTTCGTAACAAAGGAGAGGAACGAGGTCCTTGAGCTTTCCGCAAGGAACATACCTTATGTGACCGTCCTGCCCCAGGCCGGTCTGAATGTCTATGACATCCTCCGCCACGACTATCTGATCTTGGAGGAGGAGGCGGTTTCGCAGCTCGAGGAGAGGCTGTTGTC
Source organism: Deltaproteobacteria bacterium (assembly GCA_015491585.1). Classification (GTDB taxonomy): domain Bacteria; phylum Desulfobacterota; class Dissulfuribacteria; order Dissulfuribacterales; family S140-46; genus S140-46. Next base: position 6,943 of record WFVQ01000159.1, on the reverse strand, counting down.
ATGAAGGATATCTACTCGGTTCTCAAGGGGCCGTGGATCACCGAGAAGTCCACGTTTCAGAGGGAGCAGAACAATCAGGTGGTCTTCGAGGTTGATCCAAGGGCCAACAAGATTGAGATCAAAGAGGCGGTGGAGAAGCTCTTCAAGAAGCGCGTGCTCTGTGTTCAGACCGTAAAGGTGAAGGGCAAGCCCAAAAGGGTTGGCAGACATTTTGGCCGCAGACCGGACAGGAAGAAGGCCATAGTCAGGCTCTATCCAGGTGAGACCATAGACTTTTTTGAGGGTGTATAATGCCTATCAAGCTGTTCAAACCAACATCTCCGGGCCGTCGCCACATGTCGGTCCTCGTGGATCCGGACATAACCAAGAAGGAGCCGGAGAAGTCCCTGCTGGAGCCGCTCAAGAAGAGCGGAGGTCGCAACAACTACGGCCGGGTCACTGCGAGGCACCGCGGCGGCGGGAACAAGAGGAAGTACAGGATCATCGACTTCAAGCGCCGCAAGGACGGGATCGAGGCCAAGTGTATCGCCATAGAGTACGATCCCAACCGTTCCGCCAGGATAGCCCTGCTCCAGTATGCTGACGGCGAGAAGCGCTACATCCTGGCTCCCCTCGGGCTCTCGGTAGGAGACAAGGTGGAGTCCGGGGACAGTGTGGACATCAAGCCTGGCAACTGTATGCCGCTAAAGAATATTCCCCTTGGCACTTTGGTGCACAACATCGAGATGCGGCCGGGCAAGGGGGGGCAGATGGTGCGTAGTGCGGGCACTGCGGCCCAGGTTATGGCCAAGGAGAACCGCTATGTCCATCTCCGGCTGCCCAGCGGCGAGATGCGGATCATCCACGAGGAGTGCAGGGCTACCGTGGGCCAGGTGGGTAACCTGGACCACGAGAACGTAAAGCTCGGCAAGGCGGGCAGGAGTCGCTGGCTTGGCCGGAGGCCCCACGTGCGCGGTGTGGCGATGAACCCGGTGGATCATCCTATGGGTGGTGGCGAAGGCAAGTCTTCGGGCGGCCGCCATCCGTGCAGCCCCTGGGGCTGGCCCACCAAGGGGTACAAGACCAGGAAGAAGAAGCCCAGTGACCGCTTCATCGTACGTCGCCGCAAGTAATGAGAGTCGGGAGTTGAGAAGTGGCTAGATCCATCAAGAAAGGACCATTCGTCGACGATCACCTGCTCAAGAAGGTGATAAAGGCCAGGGAGACCAATGATAAGCGGGTCATAAAGACCTGGTCGCGTAGATCCACCATCATTCCTGAGATGGTAGGGCTCACCTTCGCGGTTCACAACGGCAGGAAGTTCATACCTGTCTTCGTGACCGAGAACATGGTGGGGCACAAACTTGGAGAGTTCGCGCCGACGCGCACCTATTACGGCCATGCAGCCGACAAGAAGTCGAAGGTGCGCAGGTAGGTGAGAGGAGCTGGATAATGGAAGCGCGAGCAGTTGCACGCTACATAAGGGTGTCGCCGCAGAAGGCCAGGTTGGTTGCGGACGTGGTCAGGGGGATGCCGGTGGACCAGGCGCTTGGGACGTTGGGTGTCATGCCCAAGAAGGCGGCCAGGATTATAAAAAAGGTGCTGGAGAGTGCCATAGCCAACGCCGATCAGGATCCCAATATCGACGTGGACACCCTTTATATCAAGAAGATCACTGTAGATCAGGGGCCGGTTCTGAAGCGGTGGAAGCCCAGGGCTATGGGGCGTGCCTACAGGATCAGGCATCCGCTCTCCCACATCACCGTGGTTTTGGACGAAGCATAAGGAAGGGGAGGATACCTTGGGTCAAAAAGTCAATCCTATAGGCTTGAGGCTGAAGATCACCAGGACCTGGGATTCCAGGTGGTACGCGGAGAAGGAGTTTCCCAATCTCGTCTATGAGGACTACCGCATCCGCAATCTCATAAAGAACCGCGCGTACCACGCGGGCATCTCTAAGATAGAGATTGAGAGGGCTGCCCAGAGGCTGAGGATCAAGATCCATACCGCGAGGCCCGGCATAGTCATAGGCAAGAAGGGTGTGGAGATAGATGCCCTGAAGAACGAGGTCCAGAAGCTGGTTAAGGCCCCTGTCCAGATAGACATCCGCGAGGTCCGGAGGCCGGAGCTCGACGCGCAGCTCGTGGCCGAGAACGTGGCCAGCCAGCTCGAGCGCCGCATCTCTTTCAGGCGCGCCATGAAGAGGGCCGTGGGTATGGCCATGAAGTTCGGGGCCCTGGGTATCAAGGTGGCGACCGCCGGCCGTCTGGGAGGCGCCGAGATGTCCAGGCGCGAGTGGTATATCGAGGGGCGCGTGCCTCTGCATACGCTCAGGGCGGATATAGATTACGGCTTCGCCGAGGCAAAGACCACCTACGGGGTCATCGGCGTCAAGGTGTGGATCTTCAAGGGAGAGGTCCTTCCCTCCAAGGAGGGGAAAGAGAACGCTGAGGTTAGTTGACCATGTTGAGTCCAAAGAAGATCAAGTACAGGAAGCACCAGAAAGGCCGCATACGCGGGGTTGCGTCCAGGGGTAACTCTCTTGCGTTCGGCGACTTCGGGCTCAAGGCCCTGGGAAAGGGCCGGATCACGGCGCAGCAGATAGAGGCCGCGCGTATCGCCATCACCAGGCATGTCAAACGTAAGGGGAAGATCTGGATCCGTATTTTTCCTGACAAGCCGGTGACGAAGAAGCCCGCAGAGACCAGGATGGGCAGTGGAAAGGGGTCGGTGGAGTTCTGGACCGCTGTAGTCAAGCCTGGCCGCATCCTCTACGAGATGGAGGGGGTTACCGAGGAGCAGGCCCGTGAGGCCCTGAGGCTTGCGTCGCACAAGTTGCCCATTCCCACCAAGATCGTGGTGAGGAGAGAGTTGTCATGAAAGCCAAGGAATTGAGGGAGCTCTCAGAGGATGAGCTCATAAAGAAAGAGATAGAGTTGCGTCAGGAGCTTTTCAATCTCCGTTTTCAGAAGGAGACCCATCAGCTTGAGAACGTCATGCGCATAAGGCACGTGCGCAGGGCCATAGCCAGGGTCAAGACCATATTGAACGAGAAGCGCAAGGCGTCGTAGCGGAGCCGGGAGACTGCAATGTCAGACAGGATAGTTTACAAGAGGACCCTCACTGGGACCGTCACCAGCGACAAGTGTGACAAGACCGTTGTGGTTCAGGTCAACAGGCGGTTCCGTCATCCGATCTACGGGAAGTTCGTTCTCCGCCGCAAGAAGTACATGGCCCATGATCCGGCCAACGAGTGCCGCAAGGGCGACGTGGTGGAGATCGAGGAGAGCCGCCCGTATAGCAAGCGCAAGCGTTGGGTGGTGAAGCGGATTGTTGAAAAGGCCGTGTAGGAAAGGATACTCGAGTCATGGTCCAACAAGAGACTGTACTTAACGTTGCTGACAACTCCGGCGCCAAAAGGGTCCAGTGTATCAGGGTGTTAGGCGGAACCAGGCGCAGGTATGCCAGGGTTGGAGACGTCATAGTCGTAGCGGTGAAGGAGGCCCTGCCCAACTCCAAGGTCAAGAAGGGTGACGTCGCCCGGGCCGTGGTGGTCAGGACGAAGAAGGAGCTGCGCCGCAACGACGGTTCGTGGATCCGGTTCGACGAGAATGCGGCCGTGATCATCAACCAGTACGGTGAGCCAGTGGGCACCCGTATATTCGGCCCGGTGGCCAGGGAACTCAGGGCCAAGAGGTTCTTGAAGATCATCTCCCTGGCACCTGAAGTGTTATAGAGGGAGTGTCATGGCACGGGTCAAAACATATTTGAGGCGGAACGACAGGGTCATGGTGATCGCCGGCAAGGAAAAGGGAAAGGTCGGCAAGATACTCAAGATCGCCAAGAACAACAGGGCTTACGTCGAGGGCGTGAACCTGGTGAAGCGACATCTTCGGGCCGCGCCGGGCAGGAGTGCCGGCATCGTCGAGAAGGAGGCCTCGATACACATCTCCAATCTCATGCTGGTCTGTCCCAAGTGTACCGATCCGGTCAGGATAGGCAGGAAGATCTTGGATGATGGCTCTAAGGTACGGGTCTGCAAGAAGTGTGGGGAGGCCATTCCCACCGAGAAGGCCTAATACGAGGAGGCTGATAGGTAATGGTGCTGATTCAAGAGGTATATCAAGAAAAGGCCGTGCCCGAGCTCCAGGCCAGGTTCGGCTACAAGAATATCCACCAGGTTCCGAAACTGGAGAAGGTGGTCCTCAACATGGGGCTTGGAGAGGCCATCCAGAATGCCAAGCTGTTGGACTCGGCCGTGGAAGAGATGGCCCAGATTGCAGGGCAGAGGCCTGTGATCACCAGGGCAAGGAAGTCCATCGCGGCGTTCAAGGTTAGGGAGGGCATGCCCATAGGTTGCATGGTCACGCTCAGAAAGAAGAAGATGTACGACTTTCTCACCAAGCTCATTCATATCGCCATTCCCAGGATCAGGGACTTCCGCGGTCTGCCGAGGAAGAGTTTCGACGGCCGGGGGAACTACACGCTTGGTATCAGGGAGCACATAATCTTCCCTGAGGTCAACTACGACAATATCGACAAGATAAAGGGCATGAACGTCACCATAGTGACTACGGCCGACTCCGATGAGGAGGCAAGGTATCTCCTGGAGCTCATCGGCATGCCCTTCAGGAAATAGAGAAGAAGGAGGACGGCGTGGCGAGAAAGGCGCTGCTGTACAAGGCCAAGAGGAAGCCGAAGTTTTCGGTGCGTAAATACAACCGCTGCCCCATCTGCGGTAGGCCGCGGGCTTTCCTTAGAAGGTTCGGCATCTGCAGGATCTGTTTTAGATCTATGGCCTCCAGGGGGTTGATTCCCGGGGTCACGAAGTCGAGTTGGTAGAGGGGCGTTGCGCCAGTTCGTCGAAAATATTCCAGACCGGAGTTAGAAGATGTCCATGACGGATCCAATAGCTGACATGCTGACACGCATCAGGAATGGCTACCAGGCTAGGCACGACAAGGTCGAGATGCCCTGGTCCAAGATGAAGGAAAATATCGCCAAGATCCTCCAGGAGGAGGGGTTCATTAACGGCTACAAGGTCCACAAGGATGGAGCCAAGGCCACCTTGCGGGTGATGCTCAGATATGTGGACAACAAGCCCATCATGCTGGGAATCGAGCGCATCAGCAAGCCGGGGCGCAGGATTTACAAGGGCCATGACGACCTGCCAAAGGTCAGGAACGGAGTCGGTGTAGCGATTATATCCACCTCAAAGGGTCTGTTGACCGACGAGGCGGCCAGGCGTGAACGTGTCGGCGGAGAGGTCATCTGCGCCGTTTGGTAAGAGGGGATTTCAGTTATGTCGCGTATCGGTGCCAAACCAATCAAGATACCGGAAAAGGCCGAGGTCACCCTTACCGGCCAGGAGATAGTGGTGAAGGGCCCCAAGGGTGAGCTCAGGCGCGCCATCCATCCGCTGGTCACCGTGGAGCAGGAGGGCGATACACTTTATGTGAGGCGGAAGGACGATTCCAAGCATGCGAGGTCCATTCATGGGCTCATGAGGGTCCTCATCGACAACATGCTTGTTGGGGTCACCTCCGGCTTCCAGAGGCGGTTGATCGTCAACGGCGTGGGGTACAAGGTGGATGAGAAGGGAAAACAGCTCGTGTTTCACCTGGGCTATTCTCATCCCATCGAGTTTCCGCTTCCGGAGGGGATATCCGCAAAGGTGGAGCGTTCCAAGACCATTGAGGTGGTGCTCGAGGGCTATGACAAGGAACTCCTCGGCCTCGTTGCTTCCAAGATAAGGGCCCTAAGGCCGCCAGAACCTTACAAGGGCAAGGGCATACAGTATTCGGACGAGGTGATTATAAGGAAAGCAGGTAAGGCGGCTGCCAAATAGTCCGCAGAGCATGAGCTGACATCAGGTTGGGAAATGACCATGAAAAAGCTGAATCCAAAGGTAAAGGCAAGGCTGCGCAGGAAGATGCGGATAAGAAAGCGGTTGAGCGGGACGGCCGAGAGGCCCAGGCTCTCCGTGTTCCGTAGCGCCCGCCACATATATGCCCAGATAATCGATGACGAGAAGGGTCATACCCTGGTGGCTGTGTCGTCTCTGATTCCGGAGATCAGAGACCAGGCCAGCGGGATGAAGGGCAAGGTCGAGGTTGCCAAGGCGGTGGGCAAGCTGCTGGCTGAACGTGCCAAGCAGAAGGGGATAGAGAAGGTTGCGTTCGACAGGAACGGGTTCAAGTTCCACGGCAGGGTCAAGGGCCTTGCCGAGGGTGCCCGAGAGGGCGGACTGGAGTTTTAAGGGTATCCGAAGGGGGTTATCAATTGCAGGATCAGATCTCATCCCAGGACATCAACCTGATAGAGAAGATAGTTTTCATAAATCGCGTGGCCAAGGTGGTAAAAGGTGGCCGGCGTTTCAGCTTCAGCGCCCTCGCTGTCGTGGGTGACGGTCAGGGCAAGGTCGGTTTCGGTACAGGCAAGGCCAAGGAAGTGCCCGAGGCGCTGCGCAAGGCCACAGAGCGGGCACGTGCCTCTATGATACCTGTCCCTATGGCAGGGACGACGATACCCCATGAGGTCCTGGGCCACTACGGCGCCGGCAGGGTCCTGCTGAAGCCGGCATCACCCGGTACCGGTGTTATCGCCGGTGCAGTGGTCCGTGCCATCATGGAAGCGGCGGGGATCCACGACATACTTACCAAGTGCATAGGTTCCAAGAATCCCCATAATGTGGTCAGGGCCACTTTCGACGCCATAGAGGAGCTCAACAGGTCTATCGCCCTGGGCAAGGCCAGAGGCAAGGACGTGTCACACGTTAAGATAGCGGCATAGGCAAGAGGATAGCCATGATTACCCTTAAGGATTTGAGACCAAGCAGCAACTCCAAGAGAAAGAAGAAGCGGGTGGGCCGCGGCCCGGGCTCAGGCCACGGCAAGACTTCCTGCCGTGGCCAGAAGGGGCAGAAGTCCAGGTCCGGAGGGAGCATAGCTCCTTGGTTCCAGGG
>WFVQ01000158.1 GCA_015491585.1 Deltaproteobacteria bacterium | reverse complement strand
CATCGGTTCTGGGGATCTCGCCGCTGTCGTCGATGACAGTGATTTTCGACTTTTTTATGGAGAACTTCTCTATCTCGAGCGAGACCGGCGGCACCGCCGAAGGGGAGGGCCCTTCCTCTGCCTCGCGTGCCTCGTGCCCCTTCCTTTGGCCCTCTTCGGCCAGCAGGGCCAGGGTCTCGAAATTGAACTTGCCTCCTCGGCGCCTTATGGTGACTGACGGATTTTCGATCTCAAGGCTCGTGATGACCAGCTCCTTATGCAGCAGTCTCCAGAGATCGTAGCGGAGCCGGAATGTTCCTATCCTGGCGAATTCCTGTCTGGGATCTTCCTCCTTGATCTCCAGGTCCTTGACCTCTATCCCTGAGAACAGCCCCATCTCGAGGCCGCCTATGGTAACCTGCCGGCCCAATGCCTCGCGCCCCTCCTTCTCGATGAGGGGGATGAGGCGGTCCGGCGTCAAGATGAGCTTGACGGCTATGGTGAGTGCAGCTATCACTGCGATTGCTATGATTATCAGTCCCAGGCCAATCTTGGCTGCTTTTGCCATTTTCATTCTCCTCTCTCCTTGGTTTGAGTCGTCCAGCCTGCCCTCTGAGGAGAGGGGCGGTGTGGACATCGAGAATAATATTTTTTTCTATTAATTGTGCCATGAAAGAGCGGCAGTGGCAAATCAAAATCTCGGGCCACAGGGAACGGCTGAGGGAGCGGTTCCTGGCCAAGGGGTTGGACGGATTCACCGATGCGGAGATAGTGGAGCTGCTCCTTGCCCTGGGCACTCCGAGGCAGGATTGCAAGGAGCGGGCACGCGAGGCGGTAAGGCGGTTCGGCTCTCTGGCCGGGGTCTTGGAGGCGCCCGTGGAAGAGCTCATGAAGGTGCCCGGTATAGGCCCGAGGAACTCAATTGCACTGAAGCTCGTCCATGAGGTCGCGCGGGCCTTTCTCCGTTCCAAGGTGGTGGGCCGGGATTGCGCCCGGGCCATGCCGGACCTGCTTGACTATCTGAGGCACAGGTTCTTTCTTGAACCCAGGGAGGTCCTGGCCGGTGTGTTCATGGGCAGGGGGCGCGAGATATTGGATGTCCAGGAGCTGGCCCAGGGAGAGGGAGGCCGCTTGCCGTTCTTTCCGCGCCAGGTGGTTAAAAAGGCCCTGGAACTGGACGCCTATCGGGTGGTGCTCGCCCATAACCATCCAGGTGGATCGCTGAGGCCGTCTAGAGAAGACCTGGAAGTGACCGAGAGGCTGGCCAGGGCGTGTGCGGCCCTTGATATCCTGCTGGAGGACCATCTCATCGTGACCAGGGAGGCGGTTTTCAGCTTCAAGGCCAACGGCCTGATGGACCGGATGGCACGTCCATGATGGTGGGCGCATTTTGCGCCATTTGGATATATACCTTTGTTTTTTATCGTATAATTTGTCAGGCTGCCGTGGCCGTTTTTCCCGTGTGTCCGGTTTTCGTCTTGGTGGTGGGCGCATTTTGCGTCCTGGGCACGCCGTTGACATGGCGCAGTTTTCGCCATTTGTTGTCAGATAAATGATATAAATTAATTCTAAATAATATCTACAGAATCTTTTTCTGCTAAGTTTCCAAGAGGTTTTTTTAATTAAATTGTCCATTTAGCTTTTGATCTCAGGGGATATCCCTCCTTTGTGGCACACCTGTTGCTTTATTCAATAGCGACATAGGACAGGCCCTTGAACCAAGGGGCTGGAAAAAGCACAACATGGAGCCAGGAGAGGGGCCGGTGGCGGCCGGTCCTTCCTCCGGGTGGCGGCCCGGAAGGTGGCTCCGGCGGCCTTGAAGAGTAAAAAAGGCCGCACAGACAGAGAAGGAGGGCACCATGAGTACCTTATCTCTCCTTACCCACAAACTGCATCATCATCCAGGGGCCAAAGTTATCGGCAGAGGTGAGGCAGACGAGGGCACCTGGACCGAATGGGCCTGGTGTTCCCTCACCTTCCTCTTGTTCCTGGCCCTGGGCCCTTTCTCCGCGGTTCCGGCCATGATAGGGGCCCTCTCCCTGGTGGGGCGCGGGGACGAGCCACCCTTGGAGCAACATTAGGATTTCAACTATAGAAGGAGGTCAACCATGTCTGTCAACGCAACTTCTGGGACCCTATCAGAACCGAAACTGGCGTCACAAGGCTTCAACCTGGCCCTCATTTGGATGCTGTGCATTGCCGGCATAGGTCTGGCGGCGGGCCTCTACGCATTTGTGAAGGGACATCACCACGTCTATGGGGTGTTCCGCGAGGTGCCCTGGGGCATCCTCATTTCCACTTATGCGTTCTTCGCCATAACCTCTACCGGCCTTTGCCTGCTGGCGGCCATAGGACACGCATTCGGAGGCACTCCTCTGGCCCCTCTGGGCAACAGGGCGGTCTTCCTCTCCATTGTCACCATCCTCTCCGCCTTCATGGCCATAGGGCTGGAGCTGGAGAATCCGTGGCGCATGCTCATCTACAACGTCACATCCCCCAATCTGTCGTCCAACATATGGTGGATGGGCACCCTGTACGGCATGGCCGTGAGCTGTATGTTCGTGGAGTTCCTGGCCATCCTGACCAGGCGTTACTCCCTGGCGCTGGCCATAGGTGTCGTGGGCGCTCTGGCCGAAGTCGGCGCCAATACCAATCTCGGCGCCGTGTTCGCCACTCTGTCTGCCCGGCCATTCTGGTACGGGGCGCAGCTTCCGGTCTATTTCCTCTGTTCCGCGGTCATGAGTGGGGCCGCGGCACTGATACTCTTCACGCACCTCTCCTACCGTATGCGCAAGGCGCCTATGGAGGCAGGCACGCTGGCGGGCGTCCAGAGCGCCGGTAAGATCCTGGCTCTCACCATCTTCCTGCTCATGGTGGCAACGGTGTGGCGGTTCATATCCTTCTATACCGGCGGAAACGAGGCGGCCATTGTGGCGGCGGAAAATCTCATCAAGGGCCCTATGGCCACAAACTTCTGGGTCTTCGAGACTATCATAGGTATGGTGCTTCCCCTCCTGATACTGGTGGGCACCAGGATGGAGAGCATGCCTGCCATGTCTGCGGCCTCGGTGATGGCCCTGGTAGGTGCCTTCTTCCAGAGGTTCGACCTGGTTGCAGCCGGGCAGCAGGTGTCGGTCTGGTACTCCTGGAATCACAACGCTTCCACCTATCTCGGCTACTCACCCTCGGCCGGCGAGCTGCTGGTGGTGCTGGGGGCCCTCGGGCTTTGCGGAGCTGGCTTCCTCATGGGAGAGAGGCTCTTCGGCAGAGTATTCAGGGCAGAGGGAGATCACTAAGTGGCACTTGGGCGGGGCCATGCCCCGCCCCCTGGCCAAAGGAGGCAGTCATGGCGTATCTGAATCCCGGCAAGCTGACAAAGGAAGAGTCGGAAAAGGGTCTGCTGAACCGCGGCGGCGTTACCGGCGGGCAGGAGATCTGGCACGATGTGGATTCTGTGGATCCCGACAAACCCCTCTTCTCCATAGGGGCTGCGGCAGGGATGCTGGAGGTCCATCCAAGGACCCTCAGGATATACGAGAAAGAGAAGCTGGTGACGCCGGTCCGGAAAGGCCAGAGGCGTTACTACTCCCTCAACGATCTGCAATGGATCACCTGTCTGCGCTCCATGATCCACGACCAGGGGATAAGCATCGCCGGCATCAAGAAACTCCTCAACTATACCGCGTGTTGGAACATAGTGAACTGCCCCCTGGAGAAGCGGAAGGCCTGCACCGCATTCAGGAGCACAGGACAGAAGTACAGCTCTTGATTGACAGGCCGCGGATACTCCTTATAGTCTAATGCACACCATGCAAAAGGAGCCGCGCAACCGCATGAATGATCTCTTCTGGCTGATTCTGGTTCTCGCTATCTGGATAGCCCTGAACCGTTGGGTGTTGCCCAAGATGGGTGTGCCCACCTGAGCGGCTCCGACGTGCGAGATCGGGGACCGGTCTCAGGCCAAGCAGAAGCCGCAGCAGAAAACTCAGCCTGCCGAACCCACCAAGGAACAGAGAAAGTAGGATAGCTCCTCGAATCCTTCGCCGGTCCTGGCAGATATGGTGAAGACGGGATGGCGCAGAGGTGGCAGGAGCGCAGTTATCGCCTCCACGGCCCTTTTCCTCCTGGGCTGGGCAACCTTGTCCGCCTTGTTTATCACAGCTACCGCCGCCACCCCGAGCTCCCTAAGGTAGGAGAAGAGCCCCGCGTCCAGCTGGTCTGGATGGCGCCTCATGTCCAGCAGGCACACTACGGCCCGGATATCGCGCCCTCCCCTCAGATAGGCGTCGGTGAGCCTGAGCCAACGCTCCCGCTCCCTGGGAGGAACCTTGGCGTATCCATATCCAGGAAGATCCACGCACCGGAACCGTCCATCCACGGTGAAGAAGTTTAGGGACTTGGTAAAGCCTGGACGCGAGCTGACCTTGACCATCTTTCTGGTTCCGAACAGCCGGTTGAGCACAGAAGACTTGCCCACGTTGGAGCGGCCGGCAAAGGCGATCTCAGGGATGTCTGATTCCGGTATCTGTGTCGGGGAGAAGGCGGAGGTCTCGAACGAGACGTTCTTAAAGCATCTGCCTTTGGCGGCCATACGCAGCACCGGAGACATGGGGCCCGCCGCCTGGACGGCGTGCAGGCCGCCTGTCACAATACCTTGTTGAGAGGATATTCTATTATGCCCTCGGCCCCGTTCTCTATGAGCCTGGGAATCAGCTCGCGCACGGTGGATTCCTCTATCACCGTCTCAACCGAGAACCACTCCTGGTCGTATAGGGGAGAGACGGTCGGGGCATTGAGACTGGGAAGTAGCTTCACCACCTTGTCCAGGCCCTGCCTCGGCACGTTCATCTTGAGGCCCACGAGCCGGTGGGCCTTGAGGGCGCCTTGGAGCAGGAGGGCGATCTGCTGGATCTTCTTCCTCCTCCAGGGGTCTTTCCATGCCTTTTCGTTGGCTATGAGCTGGGGATTCGACTCCATAAGCTCCTCGATTATGACCAGGCCGTGGGCTTTGATGGTGCTGCCGGTCTCGGTCACTTCGACGATGGCGTCGGCCAGCCCCGAGACCACCTTGGCCTCGGTTGCTCCCCACGAGAACTCCACCTGGACATTTACCCCCCGTTCGGCGAAGAACTTCTTGGAGAAATTGACCAACTCGGTAGCGACCTTTTTCCCCTCAAGATCCTCGACTCGGCGGTAAGGCGAGTCGGCCGGTACGGCCAGCACCCAGCGGGCGGGCCTCTTGCTCACTTTGGAGTAGATGAGGTCGGCCACCTTCACCACCTTCGAATCGTTCTCCATGATCCAATCCAGACCCGTGATGCCCACGTCCAGGGTGCCCTGCTCCACGTACCTGGACATCTCCTGGGCCCTGCAGATGCTGCACTGTATCTCTGGATCGTCAATGTCGGGGAAGTAGCTCCTGTGGTGTACCTCTATATGCCATCCAGACCTGGCGAAGAGCTCGATGGTGGCCTTCTCCAGGCTGCCCTTGGGTATTCCGAGCTTGAGCTGTTTCACTTTCCATAGACCTCCTCTGGGTCGAATACCTTCTCTCCAACGGTGACCAAGGCACCGTCCTCCACCTTCCTGTAGAAACAGCTCCTGTGTCCGGTGTGGCAGGCCGCCCCGCCAAGCTGCTCCACCTTGACCAGGATGGTGTCGGAGTCGCAGTCCACGAATATCTCCCTCACGCGCTGGACATGCCCGGAGCTCTCGCCCTTGAGCCACAGCTTCTGCCGCGACCTGCTCCAGTAGTGAACCTTTCCGGTCTCCAAGGTCTTGTCCCAGGCCTCGCTGTTCATGTAGGCCAGCATCAGGACCTCGCCGGTTTGCCAGTCCTGCGCGATAACGGGCACAAGTCCACCGGCCTTGTCGAAGGCTACGATTTCATCGCTTTTCATCGTTTTTGGCAGACCCCTTTCCAAAAAAAGAAGCGGACGCCACGGCCAGCGCCCGGCCGCGTACCGCCCTTCCGGGATGTTTAATGACCGACGCCGCAGGTGTCAACCCGTCACCTCGGAGCAGAGCCACTTTTTATACTCTTCCAGGACCCGTTCTGCGGGCAGGGCGACTATCTGCGGGACCGAGTAGGGATGGACCTCCACTATCGCCTGTTCCAGGTCAGTATAGCGTTCCCATGTGGTCTTGAGGCGCACCAGCCACTCCTCTGACCGCTCCATCTTCCCCTCCCACCAGTAGAAGCTCGTGATAGGCCCCTCCACCTGGGCGCAGGCGGCCAGCCGCCTCTCTACCGCGGATGCGGCGATCTTCTCGGCATCCTCCCTGGTTTCGGTGGTGGTCAGCACAACCGCGATTCCTTTCTGCTCCATATCGGCCTCCTGTCGCTCCTTTCTGTGTCTGCTGCATTTTACGCCCTTTCATGGCAGGCGCCACCTCCTGGCGCCCTATTTGTCTTTTTTTGCTACGTGATTATAATTTCGAAAAAAATGCGCCTTGGCGCGAGGAGGAAGAGATGGCTGAAGAAAAGGAGCAGAGGCAAGAGGCACCCCCGCTTCCACAGGTGACCTTTTCCACCTTCGTACTTTCCATAAACACCTCTGCGCTGGTACATCTCGGGGTCCTGCCGGAACCATCCTCCGGAGAGGTGAAGCAGGATCTCGTGCTGGCCAAGCATACCATCGACACGTTAGCCATGCTCCAGGAGAAGACCAGGGGCAATCTGAGCGATGAGGAGAAGGCCCTTTTAGACAACATCTTATACGACCTCAGGATGAGGTACGTGGGGCTCGACCCGGCATAGGGGCGGGAAGGGAGTTCAGTGCTAAGATTGGAGCTCGATGCGCCGGCAAAGCTCAATCTCTTCCTGTTCGTCACAGGCAGGCGTCCAGACGGCTACCACGAGCTCTTCACCCTTTTTCACAAGGTCTGTCTCAGTGACCGCGTCCGGCTGGCCGTTAGGGAGGGGCGGCCGGGAATCGAACTCGAGACCGCAGGATTGGAGGTGCCGGCTGGGCCTGAGAATTTGGCATGGAAGGCCGCATCGCGGTTTCTTTCCGCCTCTGGCGCGCGGGTTCACGTCTCCATAGGGCTGGTCAAGGTAATCCCCTCTGGTGCGGGCCTGGGCGGCGGGAGCAGCGATGCAGCGGCGGTTCTTTTGGGGCTCAACCGCCTGCTGGGGGCCCCGTTGAGAGCCGGGGAGATGGCAAGGATCGCCAAGGGAATCGGGGCAGACGTCCCATTCTTTCTGCTCGATAGGCCCTCTGCCCTGGGAAGGGGGATAGGCGATAGGCTGGAGCCAGTGGATCTGCCGCACCGCTGGTTCCTGCTGGTCAAACCTCCATACTCCATCTCTACCGCGGAAGTGTATGGGAATTATCGGTTGACAACCAGTGAGGATGCCACTATTTTTCACGCCGGATACGCCTTTGAACCAGGGAAGTGGGAAAATCACCTGGAACGGGTGGTCTGTTCCAGGTGGCCCGAAATAGGGGAGCTCAAG
>WFVQ01000157.1 GCA_015491585.1 Deltaproteobacteria bacterium | reverse complement strand
CTCGGAGATGTGTATAAGAGACAGCTTCTGGGAGACCAGCTCCAGCAGCCTGGCCTCCCCCCTTCTCAGGGCGGCCACCTGGGCGTCCAGGTCGCCGCGCCGTTCCCTGGGATTCCTGACGCAGGAGAGGAAGCGGTCCAGAAGGGCGCTGTCCGGCTTCCCTCTCTCATGCAAGAGTGTGAGGGGGATGAGCACACCCTCGTCGTCTATCGAGTCGGCCAGGGACATGGAGCCCGGGGCCTTGCCTCCGACATCGGCGTGATGCGCCCTGCACACGAGGTAGAAGTCCGGCCCCTCGCCGCCACTGGCAAAGACGCCTCGGATCAAGGTTATGTCGGGAAGGTGGGTCCCGCCGGCAAATGGATCGTTGGTTATGGCGACGTCGCCGGGTTTGAGTTGCATGGATGAGAGCACCCGCTTCATGGTCAACGGCATGGCTCCCAGGTGGACAGGGATATGGGCGGCCTGTGCCAGCAGCAGGCCGCTGGAGTCGAAGATGGCGCATGAGTAGTCCCGCCGTTCCTTTATATTTGGAGAGAAGGCGGCCCTCCTGACCACGATGCCCATCTCCTCGGCAATGGCCGAAAGGAGCCTGTTGACTATCTCGATCTCTATTACGTTCACTGCGGACCTCCAAGGGGAGACTGGGACGAAATGGGTATCACGGAAACGGTGGAGCCGCAACGTCACATTTCTGTTTTGCCTTGACAAAAGAGAGGAATCAGGGCCTAATTCATATGTTGGTCATAGTGGTAACAGAGGAAAAGGGATGATATGTCTGTAAAGAGAGGCGTGATTGTTTGATTTAAGGCAGATACAGGTATTTTTGGCTGTTTGGAAGACAAGGAGCTTTACCAAGGCCGCCAAGGAGATACATTTGACCCAGCCTACAGTGAGCGGTCATATTAAGGCCCTGGAGGACGCCCTTGGGATTCAGCTCTTCGACCGTTCGGGCAGGAAGGCGGTGCCGACCAAGGCGGGAGAGGCCTTCTATCCCCATGCAAGGCAGATAATGCGCCTCTTCGACAAGGCGCGCCGCACAATGGATACCTTCTGCGGAGGGGACAGCGGGGAGCTGGAGGTGGGCGGGAGCAACATCCCTGGCCAGTACATACTTCCGTTGCTGATAGGACGGTTCAAGGAGGGCAGGCCCAACTGCCGTATCGTGTTGCGGATAGACGACACCTCTGGCATAGTGTCCCAGGTCGAACACGGCGAGTTGGAGTTGGGTATGGTCGGCGGAGTCGTCAAGCGCAACACCCTCCACTTCGAGCCCTGCCTGGAGGACCGGCTTCTCCTGGTCATGCCGCCTGGACACAGATTGGCGGGAAAAGTGGACGTCTCAGTCGAAGAGATCCTGGAGGAGCCGTTCGTGGCGAGGGAAGTGGGTTCAGGGTCCAGGATGGCCGCAGAACGCGCGCTTCGTGATATAGGCATCGAAGGATTCCAGGGGCTAAACGTGGTGGCAGAGATGGGGAGCACCGAGGCGGTACGGCAGGCAGTGAAGGCTGGCGTCGGCCTTGCGTTCATCTCGGAGAGGGCCGTGAAGGAGGACATGGAACACGGCCTGCTCGCATCCGCCACCCTGGAGGAGATGACTCTCGAGCGGAGTTTCTACCTCGTATGGCATGCTAAGCGCAGCCTCTCTCCCCTGGCCGAGGCCTTCAGGGATTTCGTCATGGAAGGGGAGGCGGTTCCGCCTTGCAACCCGCCTTCTGGGGAGTGAAGGTGGTCTTGGAACCTCCTTTCCGGTTCGTGGTCAAGAGAGACGGGATCAAGATATGGAATTCGAACTCAAATGGATAGCATGGGAGATAACCAGGAGGTGCAACCTCCGGTGTGTCCACTGCCGCTCTTCCTCGGAGATGGAGGTGAAGGGCCATCCCGACTTCTCCACCGACGAAGGTTATCGGCTCCTGGATGACATAGCCACATTCGCCAGCCCTGTGATCGTCCTGTCCGGCGGCGAGCCGCTTCTCAGGGCGGACGTATTCGATCTGGCCCGCTACGGCACCTCCAAGGGGTTCAGGATGTGCCTTGCCACCAACGGCACCCTGGTCACGCCGGAGATATGCGGCAAGATCAAGGATGCCGGGATCAAGATGGTGTCCCTCAGCTTAGATGGCTCCACCGCCGAGGTCCACGACAACTTCAGGAACCAGGAGGGGGCCTTCGAGGGGACCGTGAATGCGGCGCGCCTCTTCAAGGAGCACGGCATAGAGTTTCTCATAAACTCCTCTTTCACCAAACGCAACAGGGATGAGATCCCAAAGGTCTATAAACTGGCCAAGGAGCTTGGGGCCACGGCCTGGTACATGTTCATGATCGTTCCAACAGGAAGGGGCGAGGAGATCATGGAGGAGCTCATTCCTCCCGACGATTACGAATCCATACTCGAATGGCATTATGAGATGGAGTGCGGCGAGGAGGATATCCTGGTGCGTCCCACCTGCGCTCCCCACTACTACAGGATTAGGCTCCAGAAGGCCAAGGAGCAGGGGGACAGGGTGGAGCACCGCACCTTGAAGTTTTCCACTGGCGGGGCCAAGGGCTGCTTGGCAGGGCAGCTCATCGTGCTCATAGACGTGGACGGCAACGTGCTGCCGTGCAGCTATTTCCCTATGTCCGCCGGCAACGTGCGTGAGCAGTCCCTCAAGGAGATCTGGGAGAACAGCCCGCTCTTCAAGGAGCTGAGGGACTTCAAGGAGTATCACGGCAAGTGCGGCAAGTGTGAATACGTCAACGTCTGCGGCGGCTGCCGGGCCAGGGCCTATGCAATGACCGGAGACTATCTCGGGCCCGAACCATTCTGCAGCTATATGCCCAGGCGTGCCCAATCTCAATGAATTCCAAAGGAGAACAGCGCCATGGACTATCCATTCCTCCGGGCCTGCCGCGGAGAGAGGGTCTCTCCAGTGCCGGTGTGGCTTATGCGCCAGGCCGGCAGATACCTCCCTGAGTACAGGGAGGTCAGGGGCAAGGACGACTTCCTAACCCTCTGCAAGACCCCTGAGCTTGCGGCCGAGGTCACCATCCAGCCCATAGACATCCTCGGCGTGGATGCCGCCATCCTGTTTTCAGACATCCTGATTCCCCTGGAACCGATGGGCATGGGGCTCTCCTTCTCCGAAGGCAAAGGGCCGATCCTGGAACCGGCGGTGCGGGACGAGAAGGACGTGGAGACACTGGGGGGCATCGACCCCGATTCCGACGTCCCGTTCGTGCTGGAGACCATAAGGATCCTGCGGCAGGAGCTCGAGGGAAGGGTGCCTCTCATAGGTTTTTCCGGTGCGCCATTCACCCTGGCCACTTACATGGTCGAAGGGGGAAGCTCCAAGAGCTTCATGCATACGAAGAGGATGATGTACGCGGCACCCCGGTTGTTCCGGGAGCTAATGGCCAAGATCACGGGTGTAACCAAGAGCTATCTGGAGGCGCAGATCAGGGCCGGGGCCCAGGCGGTACAGATCTTCGACACGTGGGCTGGCATCCTCGGCCGCGAGGACTACAGGGAACACGTGCTTCCCTTCGTCCAGGAGATAGTAGCTCACCTGAAACAGGCTCCAGACATTCCTGAGGTCCCTGTGATCTATTTCATCCTGAACGGCGGGCATCTTCTCTGGGAGGCCCGTGAGTCCAGGGCCGACGTGATCGGATTGGATTGGCGCACCCCCATAGCGGATGCGGTAAAGGCGCTGGGCAAGGACGTGGTGTTCCAGGGGAATCTCGATCCTTGCGCCCTCTTTCTTTCAGAAGAGCGGCTGAAGGAGCGGATATCATCCATCCTGGAACAGGGAAGGGGTGCCAAGGCCCACATCTTCAACCTGGGACACGGGATATTGCCTGAGATTCCGCCGGACAAGGCGAAGTTGATGGTTTCGTTGGTGCACGAGCTCTCTGCCTGATGGTAGCGGTAGTCCTGCTCAACATGGGCGGGCCGGACAGCCTCGACGCTGTCAGGCCCTTTCTCTACAACCTCTTTTCCGACCGGGAGATAATCCGTTTGGGGCCCTCCTGGCTGCAGAAGCCCCTTGCACGATGGATATCCATGACCCGTGCCCCCAAGAGCCGGGAGTGTTACAGGAGGATCGGCGGCAGGAGCCCCATAACCGAACTCTCTATGGCACAGGCGGAGGCGCTCGCCAATATGGCGAGGGATAACGGAGAGTCCGGGTGGATAGTGGACGTGGGTATGAGATACTGGCACCCCAGGACTCCGGAAGTGGTGGAACGGCTTGCCGGCAAAGGGATAGAACGGTTCCTGGGTGTCTCCCTCTATCCCCACTTCAGCCGCGCCACCAGCGGCTCCTCCATAGCCGAGTTCCGGCAGGCTTGCATGTCTCTTGGCCTGGAACACGAGGTGGTGGAGAGCTACCCCGATCATGCCGGCTATGTGGCCGCCCTCGTGGATACCTTGGGCGAGGCCTTCGATGAGGCCGGTTTCTCCAGGTGGACACTTCCAGACGATGGGGCCTTGATCTACAGCGCCCACAGCCTGCCGAAGCGGTTCGTGGAGGAGGGGGACCCCTATGTCGAGCATGTGAAGGCCACCATTAGGACCATCGAGGAGTTGACCGGTGTGAAAGGGCATCTCTGCTTCCAGAGCAGGAGCGGGCCGGTCGAGTGGCTGGAGCCGGCCACCGACGTCATGTTGAATGAGCTCCTCGGGCAGGGAAAACGGAGAATCGTGGTCATGCCTATAAGTTTCGTGTCGGATCATGTGGAGACCCTGTACGAGATAGACCTCCTGTACCAGGAACAGGCCGTTTCCAAGGGGGGACGCCTGTTCCGCACCCCAGCCCTTAACACCTCCCCAAAGTTCATAGGCGCCCTGTATGAACTCTGCTGCGTGGCCCTGGAGAGGATGGGATGGCGCGGGTAGTAGTGGTCGGAGCGGGCATATCAGGGCTCTCCCTGGCCTGGTATCTCAGGCGCCTGAGACCGGAGTGGGAGCTGGTCATCCTCGAGGGGGGGGACCGGTGCGGAGGCAAGGTCTTCACCGTCGAAGAGGAGGGGTTCATAATAGAGAGGGGTGTGAACGGCTTCCTCGACAACAAGCCGGGGACGCTGGATCTCGCATCAGCCCTGGAGGTTCCTCTCTATGTGAGCAGCGATGCGGCGAGACGCCGCTTCATCGTGAAGCGCGGGCGGCTGGTCCCGCTCCCAGAGTCTCCGGGTGCGTTTCTCAAGTCTCCCCTTCTGAGTCCTGGGGGGAAGCTGCGGCTCCTCATGGAGCCCTTCGTCCCCAAGAGAAGCTCTGCATCCGATGAGAGCCTGGCCTCTTTCGCCAGGCGGCGGCTGGGAAATCAAGCCCTGCAGTGGCTGATAGATCCGATGGCCACGGGGATATATGCCGGGGATCCCCAGAGGCTCTCCCTGAGGAGCTGTTTCCCCAGGATACACGAGCTGGAGCAGGATTACGGTTCCTTGTTCAAGGCCATGTTCGCGCTGAAGAGAAGGGCGCGGAAGGAGGGGAAGAAAGGGCCTGGCGCCGGTCCGGGCGGCACCTTGACCTCCTTCGAGGCGGGAATGGGGCAGATGATCGCGGCCCTGCAAAGCCACTTTCGCGACTGTATAAAGCTGGGCAGCCCGGTGGAAGAGGTGGTGCCCTCGTCGGATGGCGGCTGGGAGGTGAATACGGCTTCGGGCGAGTCGCTGAGGGCCACGCATGTCGTCCTGGCCGCACCGGCGCACGACGTGGCGGAGATGGCCGGCGGTTCTCTCAATGGCCTCTCCAGCCTGGCCGCGGAGGTGGAGTATCCTCCGGTGGCGGTGATTGCGATAGGGCTGAAGAAGGGGCGTTTGAAGGCCCCGTTGAACGGCTTCGGGTTCCTGGCCCCTGGGTGCGAAAGGCGCCAGATACTCGGGGCCCTCTGGGATTCCGCAATATTTCCCAACCGGGCGCCAGAGGGGTATGAGTTGATAAGGGTCCTGGTTGGTGGAGCCAGGAATCCTGACATCGTCTCTCTGGAAGACGTCTGCCTCCTGGACGTGGTGCTGAAGGAGCTGAAGGACCTCATGGGCCTCGACGCGAGGCCGGACTTCACGGCGGTCTACCGGTGGGAGAGGGCCATTCCGCAGTACAACGTGGGGCACGCCACCCTGGAAGAGGACGTCAACAGGTTCCTGAAGCGCAACCCAGGCCTATATGTGAGATGCAACTGGATGGGCGGGGTGAGCTTCAATGACTGCATAGCCAATTCAAGGCGTCTGGCCGAGCAGATGGGGGCATGAGCAGGGAGTTTTCTACTCCAAGGGATGTCATTCCCGCCATAGCCCGCAGGCTGGGGGCGCGGCACCTGGCCCTGGCCCGGCTGTGGGATCGGTGGGACCGGCTGGTGGGAGAGCCTCTCTGCCGTCACTGTTGGCCGTCCCATTTCGTGTCGCGGGACATGCTGGTGCTGCTGGTCTCGGATTCGGCGTGGATGCAGCAGATCAGTTTTCTCTCCGAACGCTTGAGATCGTTGATCTGTGAGGCCCTTGGCCCGGACTACATGGTCTCAAGGCTACGCTTCAAGATCGGAGACGTGGCAGGGGCCAGGCGCAGGCCTGTCACCGAGACGGTGCGCGACTGGCGGCTTCCTGCTCCCCCAGATGAGGCGGTGGAGGAGATCGACTCCATGCTCGGGAGGATGGAGGATGAAAAGCTGCGGCAGGCCATTAAGGGGCTCTTCGAGAAGTCGGCTGCTGCCGAGCGCCACCTGCACAGGACTAATTGATGAGGTCTCCTATCCTGGAAAGCCTGGGCCTGAAGTGCTCCCTGTCCCATGACCAGTAGATCATGAACGCCTTGCCTTTGACGTCGCGGATGGGAACGAAGCCCCAGAACCGGCTGTCATAGCTCTGGTCCCTGTTATCACCCATCACGAAGAGCTTGCCCTGGGGTACTGTAACCGGTCCGAAGTTATCCCTCTTATCCAGTATTCTCGGATCTGTATATTGGACGCCAGGCGGATCTGGAAAGGGTTTGCCGTTCACAAATACCTTTTTCCTGCGTACCTCAATGGTGTCGCCAGGCAGGCCGATGACCCGCTTGATGAAGTCCTTGCTTGGATCTTCTGGAAAAATGAACACCACCACGTCTCCGCGGTGTATCTCCCCGGTTTTGATCCACAGCTCCCTGGTGAGCGGATTTCTCACCGTGTACGCGGCCTTGTTCACCAATATGTGGTCGCCTATGAGCAGTGTCTGGATCATGGAGCCGGAGGGTATCTTGAATGCCTGCACGACGAAGGTCCTGATGAAGAGGGCGAGAACCAGCGCTATGACTATGGCCTCTCCATATTCCCTTACCGTATTGCGCCAGCCACCCCTCCTTGTTTCATTGTTTTGGGCTATGGTATCCATTTGTAGCTCCATTGCATTTTTCAATCTCCGACCTTGAGGACGGTGAGGAACGCCTCTTGCGGTATCTCGATCCTCCCCACCTGCTTCATCCTTTTCTTACCCTCTTTCTGCTTCTCCAGCAATTTCCTCTTCCGCGTAATATCCCCGCCGTAGCACTTGGCGGTTACATCCTTTCGGAGGGGGGCGACCCTCTCCCTGGCGATCACCCTGCTGCCTATAGCGGCCTGGATCACCACCTCGAAGAGCTGCCTTGGTATCACCTTTTTCAGCTTGGCCGCGATCTCCCTTCCGCGGTAATAGGCCTTGTCTTTATGCACTATGACAGACAGCGCATCCACAGGCTGCCTGTTGATGAGGATGTCCATCTTCACCATGTCGGCGGGACGGTACTCCAAAAAGTCGTAGTCGATGGAGGCATAACCCCTGCTGACCGATTTTAGACGGTCGTAGAAGTCCAGCACGATCTCATTGAATGGGATCTCATAGGTCATCATGACCCTGTCCTTGGTTATGTAGCGCATGTCCTTCTGGCGCCCTCTCTTTTCGTCACACAGAGTCATGACCGGCCCCACATAGTCATTGGGCACGTAGATCTCCATGGAGACGATGGGTTCCCTTATCTGTTCGGTCTTGTCCGGTGGAGGCATCTGGGCAGGGTTGTGGATCTTGACCACCTCTCCCGACGTCAACACCACCTCGTAGGAGACCGAGGGCGCGGTGGTGATCAGCTCCAGACCAAACTCCCGCTCCAGCCTCTCCTGTACGATCTCCATGTGGAGAAGTCCCAGGAATCCGCACCTGAAACCGAATCCCAGCGCCACGGAGCTCTCCGGCTCATACGAGAATGCGGGATCGTTGAGCCACAGCTTCTCCACAGCCTCCTTGAGCTGGTCGTATTGGCCGGAGTCCGTGGGATATAGGCCCGAGAAGACCATTGGCTTCACGGGTTTGAAGCCCTCGAGGGGTTCGCTGGCAGGTCTGGAGGCATCGGTTATGGTGTCTCCTATCTGGGTCTCCCTCACTCCTTTGATGCTGGCGGTAAGGATGCCCACCTCTCCTGGCCCTAGCTCGTCCACGTCCTGCACCCAGGGGGTCAAGACGCCCAGGCGCGTGACTTCATAGGTGGCGCCGGTATCCATCATCTTGATGCGCATCCCTCTCTTCAAGGTCCCTTCCACGATCCTCACCAGCACGACCGCTCCCATGTAGGGATCAAACCAGGAGTCGAAGATCAGGGCCCGCAGCGGCGCCGATGGATCCCCAGAGGGCGGAGGGATCTGGTTCACTACCGCCTCCAACACCTCTTTGGTGCCGATACCCTCTTTGGCCGAGGCCAGTATTGCGCTGGAGGCGTCGAGGCCGATGATCTCCTCTATCTCCTCCTTGACTCTCCCGGGATCTGCACTGGGAAGGTCAATCTTGTTGAGCACAGGAATGATCTCCAGGTCGTTCTCCAGCGCCAAATAGACGTTGGCCAGGGTCTGGGCCTCGACGCCCTGGGTGGCATCCACAACCAGCAGAGCGCCTTCGCATGCCGCCAGGCTCCTGGAGACCTCGTAGGAGAAGTCGACGTGGCCTGGGGTATCTATGAGGTTGAGGAGGTACTCGTTGCCGTCGTCTGCCCGGTATTTGAGCCGGACCGTCTGGGCCTTGATCGTGATTCCGCGTTCTCTTTCCAGTTCCATCTTGTCCAGGAACTGTTTCTTCATCTCCCTGGAGGAGACGGTGCCGGTGAATTCGAGAATCCTATCTGCAAGCGTGGATTTCCCGTGATCTATATGGGCTATTATGGAGAAATTGCGTATCTTGTTGATTCTCTGCATTGTGTCTTCACCTGTAGAAGCAAGAGTCGTATAAAAGGTGGAGCTGTTTCATATATCACTTTTTTGGAGAATAGACAAAAAAAAGGTTTGGATGGTGTTAAGAATTTGGTGAGGCCTGCCGAACTATAACCATAAAAGATTTGCCGACTGGGTGAGTATGAAGCTTCCAAAGATTTCCTTCAATTGGCTGATGAGACAGCGGGAACATCCCACTGTGGGGGTGGATATCGGCTCCCACTCCATCAAGATGGTGGAGTTTGCCGGCTCCGGCGGCCAGCGGGTCGTCAGGAAGGTGGGGCGGGCCAGGCTGCCACAGGACTCCATTGTCGATGGCAATATCAGGGACGTCGTAGCCATAAGCGAGGCCCTGAAGACGCTGGTCGATAACCTTCAGCCCAGGGTAAAGAGGGCGACGGTATCCATAGCCGGCTACTCGGTCATAGCCAAGAGGATCTCCGTGCCATACGAAGACGAGAAGGAAATTGAGACCAATCTCCTGGAAGAGGCCGAGAATCACGTTCCTTTCGAGGTCGAGGACCTCTATCTCGATTTTCATGTCATAGGGCCTGCCACCGACAGAGGACAGGGCACAGAGATATTCCTGGCTGCGGCCAAGCGCGAGGTCGTGGATACCTTCGCCAACATAATACAGGAGGCAGGATTGTTGCCGTCGGTTGTGGATGTCGACGGCTATGCCCTGGTCAACAGTTTCGAAGACGCCCATCCAGAAGAGGAGGGGATGGTGGTCCTGATTGACATTGGCGCCCAGAAGACCAGCCTCAACGTGGTCAAGATGGGCCAGTCCCTCTTTTCCCGGGACATGAGTTTTGGCGGCTCCCTGATAACCGAGTCCATCCAGGAGGCTACGGGTATGTCCCTCCTGGAGGCCGAGAGGATCAAGATAGAGGGTACCGATGATCCAGGTCTTCAGCGAGAGGTAGGGGAAATCTGTGTGGAGATATGCACGCTTTGGGCCCAGGAGGTTGCCCAGGCCCTGGATTTCTTCAAGGGAAGTGTAGCGGCAGAGAACGAGGTGCCGTCGAAGATATACATGAGCGGCGGAAGCTCACTCTTCAAGGGGCTGGATCGCATCTTTGCCAGGGAGACCGGCCTCGATGTGGCTCGGCACAATCCCTTGGCTGACCGTAATCTGGACGGCTCTATCGAGAAGGAATATATCGATCTGCTGGGGCCCCAGTTTGCAATCGCTTCAGGATTGGCACTTAGGACGGCGTAGCCATGATAAAGATAAATCTCTTACCAGTCAGGGAGTGGAGGCGGAGAGAGGCGGTACGGAGGCAGATCTCCCTCCTGTTCCTCTCTACTCTTCTTCTGTTTGTGACCTTGTTTGCGGTGGGCGTTACATATCAACAGAAGCTCCAGAACCGGCGGGCCAAGCTCCGGGAGTTGGAGGCGCGGAAGAAGCAGCTGGTGTTCGTGGAGAAGAAGATCAAGGAGATCAACGCGAAGCGCAAGGAGCTCGAGGTAAAGTTCGAGGCTATGGAGCGGTTGCAAGAGGGCCGTACGAAGACTGTCCAGGTCCTTGACGACATAGTGAGCGCAATACCGATAGACAGGGTTTGGTTGACCTCGTTGAAGTACAGCGGCAGCAGTGTGGTGCTTTCCGGGGTGGCACTTGATAATCACACGGTGGCCTTGTTCATGCGCCGGATCCAGGCGTCGCCGTGGTTTTCCTCGGTAAAGTTGACTAGTACTTCACTGACGAGAAAGAACGAGCACCAGTTGACCAACTTTGCGCTCACCATCACGGTGGTGGACAAGCGGGGGGCCAAGGTAAAAAAGAACGGGAAAGGATAGAGGGCTGTGAAGCTGTTCGGGAAACGGATAGGTATTCCTACGGCGGTCTTCGAGACCGTCTATACAATGCCTGCTTGGCAGAAGGCGGCCATCTTTCTTGCCGCGTGGCTGGTGCCGGTGGCGGCGTTCTGGTTCCTCTTTCTCGCTTCTACCCAGGAGGAGCTGCGCAGCCTCACAAAACAGATCCCTGAGCTGCAAGAGGAGATAAGGAGGCTCGAGGCAAAGGCAAAGACCCTTCCCCAGCTCGAGGCCGAGCTGAAAGGGTTGAGTGACATATTCAACAAGGCAACGAGGCTCTTGCCGGAGTCCGAGGACATTCCCAGCATATTGAGCCAGATCTCCTCCCTGGGCAACGAGGCCCACCTTCAGTTCTCTTCATTCAAGCCTGGTAGCGAGCGCAAGCAGGATTTCTATGCGGCCATACCGGTCAACATCACCATAACCGGCCCCTTTCACAATACTATGGCCTTCTTCGATAAGGTGGCCCACATGTCCAGGATCGTACACATAACCAGTGTCAACATGGGAGGGGCTAAGCAGAGCGGAGAGATATGGAGCCAGAAGGGCGCCAATGCGCCGGCTGGCGGGGGAGCGGCAGTGCAGCAGGCCCAACCATCAGCCCAAAGCGGAAGCGGTGAGGGCCAGGGCGGCAAGGTAGAGCGGGGCGGAAGCTGGGTTGTAACTACTACCTGTACCGCCGAGACTTACAGGTTCCTCACCGAGGATGAGCGGAAGAAGTCATCCAAGAAAAAGAGTAAAAAACGCAGGAAGAAGAGAAGGCGCAGATGATTTTACTAGGAAAGGCGGTTTCCAACAGAGAATTGGTTAATGCCTTGGCGCGGTGCGTATTTCCGGCTGGGGCCGCACTCCTGTCCGTCCTAGTTCTCCTTGTGTTTGGGGGATGTTCCCAGAAGGAGCAAGCGGGGAGGGTGGCCGCCAAGAAGCCGAGGAGCGCGCGGAATGCCATTGGGACAGAAGGCTCCTCTTATATCAAGGAGTACAGCCGTCGGCTGGAGGCCCTCTTGGCGCCGGTAGAATATTCCTATGATCCAGGGGGAAAGCCTGATCCCTTTCAGCCTTTCGTTAGGGGCAATGTCGCTCCTGCAGTTCGAAAGAGCAAGGTAGCCTCCCGGAAGACGAAGTCCATCGCTGGGGCGTGTGCATCCCCTCTGGAGTGCATGGATGTGGGGCAATTGACCCTTGTCGCGGTGATAGAAAAGAAGGGAGGCGAGAGGGTCGCAATGGCTCAAGATGCGGCAGGGATAGGGTATTTCCTGAAAAAAGGCACTAGGATCGGTTTTCATGAGGGAGAGGTGGTGGCGGTTTTGCCTGACAGGGTCATTATTCACGAAAAAGGCGAGGACATAGTGGGCAGGCCCATTGTCAAGGAGAGAGTTTTGGTACTCCACCCGGAGGAGGAGTGATGCAGGGCATGTTGAGGAAGCTTTCACTGGTTTTTGGTCTGATTACCTTCTTCTCGTTTTTTGCCTGTAGTGGCGGGGCGTTTGCCAGGCAGGGTGAACAATCCGTCGATAAATGGCTGGCCGAGTTGGAGGCCCAGGTGCCTAAAGCAGAGGCGGCCGACCTTGGCGACTCCCCGTCAGCAGCCAAGGAGCTGGGAGAGGAAGGTGGTTCCGGAGAGGGGGCGGCTGCCAAGGCTGGCGGAGGAGGCGGCTCGCCTTTGGAAGATGTGCCCCATATAAGTGTGGATTTTTACAAGATCGATCTCCACAACGTATTCAGACTCCTTGGCGAGGTGAGCGGTAAGAATATTGTGGTGGACGAGTCGGTGCGAGGTACTATCACCTTGGCTCTCGACGACGTGCCGTGGACTTTCGTGCTGGAGGTGGTGAAAAATCTGAAAGGGCTTTCCAGTGTGGAGAAATACAACACTATTCTTATCTTTCCGGCCAAAAAGGCTATGGTGTGGGCGCCTGGCGCAGAGGAGGAAGGTGGCGGGCCTTCTGGAGTCCTCGAGGTGAAACAGCCACCTGAGCCGCCAAAGGTGGAGATCAAGCAGTCCGAAGTGGAGGCCGGCCCTGCCCCGGAAGGTCCATCTCTTCTCATCGAGGGGGAGTCCAAGTACAAGGTTACCGTGGACCAGGTGGTTGAGGCCCAGAAGTATGTGAACTTGGCTGCTGAGGCCGAGAAAAAGAACGATTTTTATACGGCCTTTAATAATTATAAGAAGGCGGCCGAGCTATGGCCCACGAATGTCTCACTCGCAAAGAAGGTGGCACTCCTGGCATTGGGAGCTCAGGATGATGAGCTTTGTGCATTGAACTACGGAAAGAGGGTGTTGGAACTCGATCCTGGCGATAGCGAGGCGGCTACCATCGTGGCCGTGGCGTTGGCCAGGATAGGGAAGGAAAAGGAGGCGAAGGTCTATTTCGAGAGGGCCCTGGCTGCCAAGGAGGTGCCGTATAAGACTTTATATAACTACGCGGTGTTCCGGTTCTCTCATGGCCAGTACAGGGAGTGTCTGAGACTCATCAATAGGATTGAGGCCTCGTTTCCCCTAAATGCCGACGTCATGCTTCTAAAGGCACGGGCTTATGAAGGAATGGGTGACGTCAGGAAGGCCATAGAGGAGTATCAGGCCGTATTGAATGCCGGCAAGGGCGTTTCGGCCGATGCGGTCATGTATGCCCAGGAGAGGCTGACGGCCCTTACAAAGTGACAATATGAAACGTGCTCCTGCCCGGGTAAAGGGTGCAAAGGCCACCGGGCCACGACAACTTAGGAGGGATATCATGTGGCAAAGGGATGAGATGTCTCGACTCTGTGGGATCGGAGTCATAGCACTCCTTTTGTGGGTGTTGCCGTTCGTGTCCGGCTGCGCGGAAAAGAATAGCTATAACGTAATGTCAGAGGAGAAGATAATCACTCCCTCCGATAGTGGTGGCGCAGCCGACACCGGCACAGGAGGAGACAGCGCGGCACAGGAGGAGACTTCAACCTCTGGCGCCGCATCGCCTGGGGATACAGGAACCCCTGTACCTTACAGGCCTGCTGTGGCATGGCAACCCACCTTTTCTCTTGGAGATGTCAAGGTGGTCGAGTCCGAGACCTCCCTGCCGCGCATGAAGGTCGGGGCAAGCATAAAGGCTAAGGGCGGAAAGGTCGTGCTCAGGGACGTGTTGAAAGGGTTGGCCGAGCTCAAGGGCATGAATGTTGGTTGGGCCAGTGACGTGAATCAGGTTGCGATGGTCGACGTTCATATAAATCCTGATGACGATTTTTGGGAGGCCCTTGATAACTTGTTGCGCCAGCTCGACTATTTTTACGAATTCAAAAACAATACCATTTTCGTGAAATATAAGGACACCCGTCGCTTCTATGTCCCTGTGCCCTTCATAAAGAGCAAGTACAGCACCTCTGTCGGAGGTGATCTCCTGGGTGCAGGCGAGGATGTGGCAGGTGTTATCAGGGGTAACGTGGCCATCGAGAGCGACGACGATGACATAGATCTTTGGAAGAGCATAGAAGAGAATCTCTCCCGCATCCTGAAACTTGGTTCACTAGCTGTTCCTGTGGCAGAAAATACGCTTACAGCCGAGGAAGAGGCCAATATTAGAGATCTCTGCCGGAAGCAGTTCCCGTCCAGGCCGGCGCAGCAGGCCCTTTGTGTCGAGCAGAAAAAGGCAGAGCTGGGGCTCGCCGCGGTGAAGAAGGCGGATACATCTCCTAAGAAAAAGGGAGGAGCCGCGGGCGCCTCCTCTGATGAAGGCCAGAGGGAAGGATTTTTCTACACCATCGACAAGCCCCTGGGGATAATAACCGTTACAGCTCCCCGTTCCCTTCTGGAACAGGTGGAGGCATATGTTGCCTCCCTGAAGAAGGAGCTCTCCCGGCAGGTGCTGCTGGAGGCTAAGATCATAGAGGTGAGGCTTGACCGTAACTTCCAGCGGGGTGTGGATTGGAGCCATCTGCTGAGTGGCATACAAAACAACAACAACTTCAACGGCAGGATCACCTTCGGAAACAACAATATTCTCTATCCCACCGATGGAGTGAAGCTGATCGGTCAATTTGAACTTTTCCCAAAGGATTTCGAGGTGTTGTTGAATGCCCTCGATGAATACGGCGATGTGAAGGTGTTATCGAATCCAAAGTTATCCCTGATTAACGGCCAGCCTGCTATGATTACTGTGGGTGAGAGCGTCAGATATATAGATGAAGTGACTTCTACCATCAATGCTGGCGGTGCAGGGGGGGATATAGTGACGTATACGGTGAACACGGCCAGCGTCCTCTCTGGGTTGGGCTTCAGTGTGCTGGCTAACATCGCCAGCGACGACGAAGTCATCCTCCACCTCACCCCGGTTACCTCTGAGCTTCAAGAGCCTATAGAGTATCGTACCTTTGGAAATGGTGACAACGTGGCAGAGGTTGGGCTGCCCAGGATCAAGCTGAGGGAGCTCACAACCATGGCGCGGCTCAAGAGCGGCCAGGTCCTCATAGTGGGAGGACTCATCAGCAACGTGAGCGGACGGGACGACAACCAGGTTCCGCTGTTGGGTGACATACCTGTAGTGGGGCATGCGTTCAAAAATACCAGAAAATACAAGATGAAGAGGGAGCTCATTATCCTGCTCAGGCCACAGATAGTGGAGTTGTAACCTCATTATAGAGATAAGGCGGCATACAGGGTGTGGGGCATCTCCTCACACCCTTTTTCTTTTTTCTCCACGATGTTATATTCTCGACCCAAGGGCGCGTGCCATTCAGGCCGCCCAAACTTTCGTGGGAGAAGAGGTCTTGAAGGAAGAGAGCCGCTTGACCCGGTTCGGGGTTTCCATACCCACCGCATTGATCGTTGCCTTCGACCGCCTCATCAAGGAGAGGCAGTACAGGAACCGTTCCGAGGCAATCAGGGATCTCATACGGGAGAAGCTCGTGGAACAGGAGTGGGCCGACTCCGTGCGGGGCAAGGAGGTCATCGGGACCATTACCTATGTCTACGATCATCACAAGAGGGAGCTGGTGAACGAGATATTGGACATTCAGCACTGCTTTCCAGAGTCCGTGGTGGCCTCGCAGCACGTCCATCTCGACCATCACAACTGCCTCGAGGTCGCCATCGTGCGGGGGCGCGCCGCCGCGCTCAAGGATCTGGCTGACAAGCTCCGTGCCCTCAAAGGGGTCAAGCACTGCCAGTTGACCATGACTACAACAGGGGCGGATCTCAGGTGAGGAGTTCATCCCGTCCTTTCAAACCCGTCCGCGAGAGGAGAAGATAGACAATTATGGCCGAACAGCAAGACATGTTTCAGGTCCCGCCGGATTCACGGGACATAGCGCAGGAACTCAAGAAATCCTATCTGGAATATGCCATGAGCGTCATCGTTGGGCGCGCCCTGCCAGATGTCAGGGATGGCCTCAAGCCTGTGCACAGGCGGATACTCTACGCCATGCATGAGCTTCGTAACGACTACAACAAACCATACAAGAAGTCCGCCAGGATAGTCGGCGACGTCATAGGTAAGTACCATCCTCATGGGGATGCAGCGGTCTATGATACCATCGTCAGGATGGCTCAGGATTTCTCCATGCGCTATCCCCTGGTGGACGGCCAGGGGAATTTCGGTTCCATAGATGGCGATGCGCCTGCGGCCATGCGTTACACAGAGGTGAGGCTCACCAAGCTCGCCCACGAACTCATGGCCGATCTCGAAAAGGAGACCGTGGATTTTGTTCCAAACTACGACAACTCTCTGAACGAGCCCCTGGTCCTCCCCTCCAAGGTGCCCAACCTCCTGGTGAACGGCTCCGCTGGTATTGCCGTGGGTATGGCTACCAATATTCCTCCCCACAACCTTTCGGAGGTGGTGGACGCCCTCGTGGCCCTGATCAGAAATGAGAATTCTACTGTTGCCGATCTCATGGAGCTCATACCTGGGCCGGATTTCCCCACAGGCGGCTATATCTGCGGGAAGAAGGGGATCAAGGATGCCTACGAGACCGGCAGAGGCATTGTGAAGATGCGTGCCCGCGCAGTAATAGAGCCTCAGGCCAAGGGGAATAGAGAGAACATAGTCATAACCGAGATTCCCTACCAGGTGAACAAGACTAAGCTCATAGAGAAGATTGCCTTCCTGGTCCACAACAAGAAGATAGAGGGGATCCAGGAGGTTCGGGACGAGTCCGACCGCGACGGAATGAGGATAGTGATCGAGTTGAAGCGCGACGGCGTGGCCCAGGTGGTGCTCAACCATCTGTTCAAGCATACCCCTCTCGAGAGCAGTTTCGGGATCATATTCCTCGCCATAGTCAACGGGCGTCCAGAGCTCCTCAATCTCAAGGAGATGTTGGCCCACTTCCTCCAGCACCGCAAGAACGTGATCATCAGGCGCACCACATATGATCTGCGCAAGGCCGAGGAGAGGGCCCATATCCTCGAGGGCCTCACCATTGCCCTGGACAACCTCGACGAGGTGGTGGCCTTGATAAGGGCCTCCAAGAATCCTCAGGAGGCGAAGAACGGCTTGATGGATCGGTTCGGTCTCTCGGCTGTCCAGGCCCAGGCCATCCTGGATATGAAATTGCAGCGCCTCACCGGCCTGGAGAGGGAGAAGATAGTTTCGGACTACAAGAAGACCCTTGAGGAGATAGCCAGGTTCAAGGAGATCCTCTCCAGCGAACAGAAGGTGCTGGAAATCGTCGAACAGGAGCTCCTGGAGCTAAAGGCGGAGTTCGGCGACGAGCGCAGGACAGAGATAATCCCCGAGCCCGAGGAGATAGACATCGAGGACCTCATCGTAGAGGAGGACATGGTGGTTACCCTCTCCCACCGGGGCTACATAAAGCGCAACCCTGTCAGCCTCTACAGGAGCCAGCGCAGAGGGGGCAAGGGGATCGCTGGCACATCCAAGAAGCAGGACGACTTTGTCGAGAACCTGTTCGTAGCCTCCACTCACGACTACTTCCTCTGCTTTACCAACTACGGCAAGCTCTACTGGCTGAAGG
>WFVQ01000156.1 GCA_015491585.1 Deltaproteobacteria bacterium | reverse complement strand
GGAGGGGCGGAGGCTTCTCTTCCCAGGGGACATAGGACGGTGCCGGGAACGGTGCATGGTGCAGGAGGGGCAGGTCTCTACCGTGGATTTGCTGGTGGTGGCGCACCACGGTAGCAGGGGATCCAGTTCGCGCCCTTTCCTCGATGCGGCGCGTCCGGCGCGGGCGGTGGTGCCGCAGGGGCCTTGGAGCGTGGGCAGGGATGCCAGGAATGAGACCTGTGCCCTACTGTCGCGCATGGGGGCCAGGGTGTGGAGCGTGGCAGAGGCTGGGACATTTTCCTGGAGGCTGGATGTTAGCGGACGCGCTGTTCAGCCGCGTTGAGGCACTGGAAAGTTCCCGCCACTTTCCTTCTTGCCCCTCAGTTGAAAGCCACCTCTATCACGAAATTTCCGTTATCTGTCTCGAATGGCACGGCAAGGCACGGTCCGCTCGCTATGTGCCTGATCTGGTGCTGGGGGCCTGCAACGATGGTAGGGGTGCCGGCCTGGAGCGAAACGCCCTGTGCCTCAAGCCGTCTCCTGGCATCGCCGCATATCATGTTGGTGAGCTCTCCTACCGCGTCCTTGACCTCGTCGTTTATCTCCTCCACCGGCATACCGAACAGATTGGTTACGATGGCCTTGATACAGTCGGCCTCGAAGGAGATGGACATGGAGCCCTGGGCCTCCCCGGTTATGCCGATGATTCCAGAGACGTCGCCGTTGGCAACTTGGTCTTTCTTGACATAGGGTCTGCCTGGCCTGGCATCGACCATGGCCATGGTCTTCAACACGTTCACTGCTGCCTCGAGAAATGGATTGATTACTTTCGCGTCCAAGGCTGCCCCCTCTCAGGTTGTTTGTGTCTCCGCTGTCAGGCCCCTGGCATCGAGCCACAGATCTCTTCTATCCACGAAGAAACGCCTGAAAACAGCGCTTCCACCTCTTCTTCATCCAGCCCGGCGCCCCGCGCCACCTCCCATGCCCGCTCCCTTGTCATGAAATCCCCTGGAGCATGGCCGTCGGAGTTAACCATGAGCTTGGCACCGCAGGCACGGGCCATCTTCGCCACGTGACCGTTGGTCAGGGAATGGCCCTTCCTGCCGGAAAGCTCCAGGAATATGGACCGTTCTTTCGCCATCTTGGCCTCTTCTTCTGTAATGAAGCCAGGATGGGCCAGTATGTCGATGTCGGCCTGGAGCGCCGCCCTGTTGGTGCCAGGCTTTACCGGTTCCACTATCGTCTCTCCGTGGCAGACAACCACCTTTGCTCCCAGTTCCCTGGCCTTCTTGGCAAGATCAGAGATGAGCGGCGGGGGCACGTGGGTGAGTTCTATCCCTGGAATCAGAGCCGTGGAGCAGTGACCGTTTAGTTTTTCGGCAGCCTCGACGAGGCGAGGGACTATCTGGTCGAGATTGGAGTGGTCGGCGTGATCGGTGATGGCGACGTGGCTGTATCCCAGGACCTCCACCCTCCTCAGCAGCTCCGCCGGTATCAGCTCTCCGTCGCTGAATATAGAGTGGCAATGGAAGTCGAACATCACGTCACGGATCTCTACATCTTGTACTTGAACGCCTCTGGGTCCAGCCTTTCAAGCAACTCCGCCAGCCGCTGCTTCTCGCTGGATACACCGCCTTCCTTGATGTACTGCTCCTTTGCGTCGTCCTGGGCCTCTATGGAGTCGAAGACATTACTATTTACATATATATTGGCGCCGGCCCTTAATGCAAGTGCGATGGCGTCGCTGGGCCTGGCGTCTATCTCCGCTATCTCTCCGGCCCTTTCGATGCGCAGGACGGCGAAGAAAGTGTTGTCCCTGAGATCGGTGACCTCTATCTCCGTAAGGGTGCAGGAGATGGCCTCCAGGATGTGTATGCAGAGGTCGTGGGTCATGGGCCTTTCGAAGGAGATCTTTTCCAGCTCTGTGGCGATGGCCGTGGCCTCCATGAGCCCGATCCAAATGGGCAGGCTCCGTTCCCCTCCCTGCTCCTTGAGGATGACTATGGGCGAGTTCCCCTCTGGATCTATGGCTATCGCCTCGACCTCAACCGGTACTTTCATCGACCGTCCCCTTTAAAATATTTTACACTCTGAAATGATACCCATTAGGGCCGGGCTATGCAATGTGCGTTTCCCTGGTGCAGCCATCCCGTACTGACGGAGGAGCAATGCTGGACGCCTTCAGGCTGTGTTCCCTTGCTTCGAGAATGGAGACGGTGGTGAATTCTCCTATCAGCTCTTCAGGGCCCTTGAAGTTCACTACCACGTTGTGCCTGGTCCTGCCCATGAGATTTGGGGCTCCACCCTTGCCGTGCCCTTCCACCAGGATCTCCATATCCCTGCCCTCGAACCGGCGCAGCCTTTCCAGGCCCAGCCGGTTCTGGAACTCAAGGAGGTGGTTTAGGCGGCGCAGCTTCTCCTCCTCGGGTACGGTCTCCTCCATCTCTGCCGCCTTGGTGAAGGGACGGGGGGAGTACTTGAATGCGAATATCTGGTCGAAGCCCACCTCGGCGAGCAGGGAGAGCGTGGCCTCGTAATCCTTCTCGGTCTCCCCTGGAAAGCCGACGATGATGTCGGTGGTGATGGAGATGTCCGGGACCAGGGCACGGAGCCTTTCTATCTTGTCCAGGTATGCCTCCCTCGTGTATCTCCTGTTCATCCGCCTCAGGATCTCGTTGGAACCGGATTGAACCGGGAGGTGGAGATGCTCGCAGAGCTGCTCTATGCCGGCGAAACAGCTCATGACCGCATCGTCCAGGTCCTTGGGATGGCTGGTGGTGAAACGGAGTCTCCTCAGCCCTGGAACCGATGCCACCATCTCCAGCAGTTCCGCGAATCCTGGCCCTCCTTTTTCTTTGCGCCCGTATGAATTGACGTTCTGCCCCAGGAGGGTCACATCCTTCACCCCCTGATCCACCAGCGACCTCACCTCCTCGATGATGTCTCCAGGCGGCCTGCTGGTCTCCCTGCCCCTTACGTGGGGCACCACGCAGTAGGTGCAGAAGTTGTCGCATCCCTGCATGATAGTGACGAAAGCCCTGACCGGCCTGCCGCCCGGCAGCTCCCCTATGACAAGGGGGATGTCGGGACGTTCCTCAAGGCGGACCTCTACTATGCCACTTTCACCGGACTCCAGCCGCGCCACCAGCTCAGGCAGCCTCCAGAGCTGGTGCGGCCCGAAGACCAGGTCCACGTAGGGGGCCTTTCTCACCATGTTCTCCCCCTCCTGTTGCGCCACGCAGCCAGCGATCCCTATCTTCAGCCGCGGCTTCCTGGCCTTCAGTGCCTTGAAACGTCCTACCAGGCTGTACACCTTGTTCTCGGCCTTTTCCCTTATGGAACAGGTGTTCACCAGGATGAGGTCGGCCTTTTCCGGGGCATCGACTACCTCGTATGAGGGGGATAGCATCTGGACCATCTTCAGGGAGTCGTATTCGTTCATCTGGCAGCCGAACGTGGCCACGTACAGCGCTTTCTTCTTCATGATGTGCTCCGTTTACGCTTGGTGTAGGAAGAAATATAAACTCCCTGCCCTCCTCTAACAACTCAGCAGAGGAGTCCTATTCTTCCGCACAGCGACGAGAGGATTGAGTCGAGGAGCCCATCCGCGCCCGGGGCATAGGCGATTTTCACGAGTCCGGTGTTCCTGTCCAACGTAGTGAGGACGAAGGCGTGGTCGTGGGCCTCGAGTACGAATCGGAGAAAATAGACCTGGTCCGGGTGGATGCGGACCACGGTGGATGGAAGTTCTTTCTCTTGTTCCAGGACACTGCTCATGGGCCAATGATGGCCTGCCGCGGCCAGGCGGTCAAGGGCATGGGCGAGATTGACAGCGACCACAACACCTTGTAGTTTCCTTTTATATGGAGTCAATCATATTGGGTAAGGAGTGGCGTTTCCCGTCCCAGGAGATGGAGGAGGTGAGGGAGCTGGCCAGGTGTTGCAGGCTGCCCCTTTTCATGGCCCAGTTCCTTTACAACCGCGGGATAAGGGAAAAGGAGGCGGTCCTTGCCCATCTCTCTCCCACCCTGTCGTCCCTCAACGATCCCTTCTCGATGGCCGGGATGGGCCGCGCCGTGGAGAGGCTGTTGGAGGCGGTCCGCCGCCGGGAGAAGGTAGCGGTCTACGGCGATTACGACGTGGACGGGGTCTGTGCCGCGGCTGTAGTCTATTTGTATCTCAGGGAGCTGGGTCTTGACGTCTCGGTGTACATTCCCCACCGGGTCAGGGAAGGGTACGGCCTTAACTCCGAGGCAGTGCGTTCCGTGGCCGGGCAGGGATGTTCGCTCCTTCTCACCGTGGACTGTGGCATATCCAACAGGGACGAGGTGGCCCTGGCCAACTCCCTTGGAATGGACGTGATCGTCACCGATCACCACGAGTCGCCTGCGGAGCTGCCGCCCGCCCTGGCTGTAATAGATCCCAAGCAGCCGGGATGCGCCTATCCGTTCAAGGGGCTGGCTGGCGTAGGAGTGGCCTTCAACCTGGTGCGCGCACTGCGCAGCAGGCTCTTCCAGAACGGACACTGGGAGGGGTGCGGAGTCCCCAACCTGAAGCGCTATCTCGATCTCGTGGCCCTGGGGACCGTGGCCGACATGGTGCCGCTTCAGTCCGACAACCGCATCCTGGTGAGGGCTGGGTTGGATGTGTTGGCCACCACCGATAGAAAGGGCCTGGCGGCGCTGAAGGAGGTCTCCGGCATGAACGGGGCCAAGGTGACCACCTTTGACGTGGGGTTCAGGCTGGGGCCCCGCATAAACGCGGCGGGAAGGATGGCCCATGCGATGGATGCGTTCCGTATGCTGGTATCCGATGACCGCGCCGAGGCCGCTGATCTTGCCCAGCGCCTCCACGGGCTCAACCAGAGCCGTCAGGGGCTGGAGGGAACCATGTTGAGGTCGGCCCTCTCTCTGGCCGAGGAGTATGGAGACCGCCCAGCGTATGTGCTCTCCTCGAAGGAGTGGTCTCTGGGCGTGGTGGGCATAGTCGCCTCCAAGCTCTCGGACCGGCTAAGGCGTCCTGTGGTGCTTCTGGCCGAGGAGGGAGAGGTGGCCAAGGGGTCGGGTAGGGCGCCGGAATCCGTTGACTTATACAGCGCCATCGCCTGCTGCAAGGAGGTGCTGCTGGGATTCGGAGGGCACAGGTCGGCAGCCGGGGTGACCTTGAACGTCAAGGATATCCCCGAATTCAGGGTCAGGTTCGAGGCCGCGGTGGCGTCCCAGGCCCCTGACGTCCCGGGCCCTGCCCTCGAGGTGGACGGGTTCATGGGGGTGGAAGAGTTCTGCGACCCTGCGCTGGCTGGGCTTCTGGACCTGCTCGGGCCTTTCGGGGTGGAGTATCCAGAGCCCCTGGTGGCGTTGCGCCGCTTCTGTGTAATGGAGCGCAGGACCGTGGGCAACGGTAAGCACATGAAACTGCGCCTGGCGCCTGCCTCCTCATGTGGAATGGGATCGGTGGACCTTCTGGGCTGGCGCCACGGCGACAAGCTCCATCTCCCGTGGGAGAGGTTGGAACTCCTGTGCGCCCCGTACGTCAACACCTTTCAGGGGCGCCAGAGCGTGGCGCTAGAACTCAGGGACGCCAGGGAATCCATGCCAGGAGATGAGACTCCATAGCCTTACCATCCAGGGTTTCAAATCTTTTCCAACCAGGACGAGGCTCCGTTTCTCCAGCGGGATAAGCGCGGTCGTAGGGCCGAACGGGTGCGGCAAATCCAATATAGTCGATGCGGTCCGGTGGGTTTTGGGCGAGCAGAGCCCCAGGATGCTGAGGGCCAAGTCTATGGAGGACATCATATACAGCGGTGCCAATGGATATCGTCCGGCCTTGGCCGAGGTCCGTCTCCTGCTCACCGGGTGTGACATCAAGAACGTGCCGGGTCTGGAGGGAGAGAGCGAGATAGAGATCGTCCGCCGTCTCCACCGCTCTGGAGAGAGCGAGTACCGGATCAACGGCAGGCAGTGCAGGCGCAAGGATATCCTCTATCTGTTCATGGACACGGGGGCCGGCACCAGGGCCTACTCCATCGTGGATCAGGGGCAGATCGGCGCCTTCGTGGAGATGGGCGGGGAAGAGCGCCGCGCGCTACTCGAGGAGGCGGCCGGCGTGGCCCGCTACAGGGCCAGGCGGGTGGAGGCCCAGAAGAAGCTGGAGCGCACGGCTGAGAATCTGGAGCGCCTCGAGGACATAGTGGCCGAGGTGCGGAGCCGTTCCAAGGCGGTTGCCCGTCAGGCGAACAGGGCACGCCGCTACATTGAGCTGAGGGAGCGGGAGGAGATGCTCGAGAAGGGCCGCAGGGCCCTTGAGTGGAGCCGCTTGACCTCTATGGAGCGGGAGTTGATGGAGAAGGCGGTCAGGCAGGAGGAGGAGCTCTCTGGCATCGGCTTTGCCATCTCCGGTCTCTCCGCCTCGCTGGAGGCCCTGGAGATGGAAGAGATGGAGGCGGAGGAGGCCCTTTCTTCTGCGCGGGAGCGGGCCGCGCAGGTGGAACAGGCGGTGGAGGCGGCCAGGAGGGCGCTTGCCGAGAGGGAGCGGGAGGAGTTGACGCTGCGGTCCAGGCTGGATGCCTCGTCCAGGAGGGCGGAGGAGCTGCGGCGCCAGGAGAGCGGGGCCCGCAGGCGGCAGGAGGCCCTTTTCAGGGAGCTGGAGGCCAGGCGCAGGGAGGCGGCCGGGCTCGAAGAGAGGCTCCATGAGGCAGAGGCGGAGCTGGATGCGGCATTGGCTTCTGCCGGAGACCGGAGGGAGGCCCTTGAGGAGCTGAAGGACCAGCTGTTGGATCTGTCGGCTGCCCATGCCAGGGCCGAGAGCGCGGTGAAGGGGATGCTCCGCGAGATGGAGCTCGCCAGGCAGCGCAAGGAGCGGAGGTCCGAGGAGCTATCCAGGCTGGGAGAGGGACGGGCCTCCCTCGAATCCGAGCTTGAGGATGTCGGCAAGGCCGAACAGGAGGCCAGATCGAGGTTGTCGCTCCTGTCCGACTCCCTGGACGGGGTAGAGCGCTCCCTTGACCGTCTCAGGGGGCGCTACCAGGAGGTACGGGGTGAGCTGGACCGTGTTGAGAGGCGTCTGGCCTCTGTGGAGGCGGCCAAGCAGGCTCTGGAGAGGATCGAGGAGCGGGGAGAGGGGGTGCCCGAGGGCTCCAGGTTCCTGCTGTCCAAGGGGTTTCCCTGCATGGCCGCGGATTGTCTCGATGTCGCGCCTGGGTGGGAG
>WFVQ01000155.1 GCA_015491585.1 Deltaproteobacteria bacterium | reverse complement strand
TCCTTGGGGAGACCGCCCGGCACGAACACCGCCGCCTCCGGCAGAGTCTTCTTCTCGGAGAGGTATTTGTCGAAGCGGTAACCCCCAAGGAGCGCCCCCTCCAACACGGCCGGGGCCAGTCCGGCCCACTCCTTGTCCAGGGCAACTACCACCCTTCCGAACTCTTCACCTGCCTCGGCAAGGTGGTTGGCCACCGCCTTCATCAGCGCCTCTTCCTGGGATACGTGCTCTGCGTCCAGACGGACGGCGACCACCAGGATGGTATCTTCCCCTTTCTGGCCAACATAGAGTACCCTGCGGCCTCCGGCGGAGATGGGGGCCACGGGGCTGACCGGCACCTCGTCCAGTATCTCCTTTGGGAAGATCCCCTCTTCCCCGTTGGAATAGGGGAGGATTATCAGGTCCCTGGGCCTGGGCTCGAAAACATCAAGGATATGAAAGGTTGGAACCGCCATCTATACCTCCTTGTTCGAAACAATATAGCACATCTTGATGGTCATATGGAAATATCGTGTTATGCGACAACCCACAAGGGAAATAGCTGAGAGGTAAAGGACAGTCCATTGGATGTGCATCCTCTAAATAGATCGGCCACGACCTCCTGGGGACCGACACCGGCAAAGACTATTTATATTGACAAATTGGAAATTTATTGTTATTGATAATTGTTAAAAAAATGGACTTTGATCGTGCCTCAATGATAAAATAAAAAATCCGGTCCGATGTGCTCAGAGCGCACCGGCCCGCCAGTAGGAGGATAGATGTACGGCTCCAGATCGCCGAAACCGGTTGCCGGTATCGCTCGATTTTTTCTCTTTTTTTGTTCCTTATCAATAATCGCATCGGTTGGTGCGGCCCAGGAAAAGGGGCCTGATCCGTGGTTTCCCCGCGAGAGAAGCGGTCCCAATGGTTCAATAATCTTTTATGCACCCCAGATAGATAGCTGGAAAGGGTTCGAACTCATCGATGTCTGGCAGGCATTTCTGGCAAAGCCCAAGGGATATAGCCAGGGATATTATGGTTCCTTGCATTACAGGGCAAAGACCGAGGTCGATATAGACAAAAGGGAGGTCCTCCTCTCCGACATCCAGATCGTGGATCTCTCGATACCGAAATTGCCTAAGGATGCCAAGCTATATGAAATAGTCAAAAAGGGGCTGACAGCGGCGCCCGTAGTGGTGCCCCTGGATCTCGTACTGGAATATCTGCCTAAAAAGATAAAACCCTCCTCGGTGAAAGGGCTTAATCCGGCCCCTCCCAAGATATTCTACTCCACGTCTCCTGCCATTCTTCTATTTGTTGACTCGAGGCCCTTGTGGGTGCCTGTGAAAGGGACGGAAATGGAGGTCCTGGTGAATGTCAACTGGGACGTATTCAGGGAAGAGGGGAAGGAGAAGCCTATATATCTGAGATATCAGAAGCAGTGGCTGTCATCGGCCTCTCTCTCTGGTCCATGGAAATGGGCCACAAGACTGCCGCAGGGGCTATGGCGCCTTCCGGAAGACAAGACGTGGTCTGAGGTGAGGAAAAGCCTCCCTGCTGGACCATCCACCATGAAGAGACCTAAGACTTCAGAACCGAAGGTGTTTTTTACCGATAAGCCTGCGGAGCTGTTGCTGTTCGAGGGGGCTCCGCGCTGGAGCCCGATAGGAAAGACAGGTATCGAATACGCTGTCAATACCAAACAGGAGGTCTTGCGCTACCGCGACCGTATCTATTGTCTCTTTTCCGGGCGCTGGTTCTCTGCCTCTGGCTTTGATGGGCCGTGGAAGTGGGAGATAGATCTTCCTGAGCCGTTTAAAAACATACCAAAAGATTCCAAGAAAGGTTACCTGCGCAAAAATATTCCTGGCACCAGAGAGGCCTGGGAGGCGGCGCTCATGGCCTCGATACCGCGCAAGGCCACGGTTTCCAAGGATGCGGCGAAGATGGCCCCAAAGGTGGAGTATGCAGGTAAACCCATATTCAAACCCATAGAGGGCACCAGGATAGAGCTCGCGGCCAATACTCCTTTTCAGGTCCTGAAATATGGCAACAGCTACTATCTCTGTTTCAATGCCATGTGGTTCAAGTCATCTTCGCCCTCGGGACCCTGGGAGTTGGCTGCTTCGATTCCGGCAGAGTTCAGCAAGATCCCCCCATCGTCTCCGGCGTATAATACGACGTTTGTGAAAATTGCGTCTGTAACGCCTGATACCGTGACTTACACCTATACTTCGGGTTACGAGGGCAAGTATTGTGTCCACAGCACCGTCGTCTACGGAACGGGCTGGTACTGGCCCTATTCATGGTGGGGCTGGTACGATTATTACGATCATTATTATCCCTACTATCCATATCCACCCACATATGGTTACGGGAGCTGGTACGATCCAGAAACAGGAAGATACGGTGAGAAGATAACCGCGTATGGCCGGGACGGCACAGCCGCCATCGCCGCCATGTACAATCCCACCACAGGTGTTCTCGCCAAAGGCGCGGCTGTATGGGACGATGACCGTTACCGTGGCCGTGGCTTTGTCTATAATCCCAATACCAAGACCAAGAGGTATGCAAACCGCTATTTGGATCTCGAAAGCAGAGAGGGGTGGAGCAATCGCGTCACCACAAGAGGAGATGAATGGCGTTACCGGTCCAGCGGATGGAAGGATGGCCGGCTCGAGAGCCGGTGGGAGACCTCGTATGGAGCCGAGGGGGAGGTAAGCCGCCGCAAAGAAGGGGATGCCATAAAGAGCGAGGGCCGTGTGGAGTACAAGGGCAGGGAGATGACCTTTGAGTCCACGAGAGAGCGCCAGGGCGACGCATTGGTGAACAAGGGGACCGTGACCGGCGAAAAGCGCTCCGCCCAGTTTGAGAGCCGTTGGGAGAATGGCAAGGGAGAGATAGACATAAAGGGCTCAGAGGGGGGAACGGGTCATGTGGGCCGTGATATAGGTAAGGGTGAGATAACCGGCGGCGGCACTTTCACCAAGGATGGGAAGACCATTAAGACCGAGATGAAGAGGAGTGCTGAAGGCGTGCAGCGCAGCTACGAATCCAGTAGCGGAGCAAAAGGAGTTACGGTTCGGCAGGGTGACTCCAGGGCGTTTGTGGGGCAGACTGCCGGAGGAGACGTATACGCAGGCCGGGACGGTGCAGTCTATAAGAAGACAAGCGATGGATGGAAGAAGGTGGAAAATCCATATAAGGGAAGAGGCGCGGCCTCCACGTCGGTTCAGCGCTCAAGGCCGGTAGATACCCGCCGGCTGAATCGTGACTATCAGAGCCGGAGACGCGGATATCAGCGTTACCAGGCCAGACAGCGCCGAATGGGGCGTCCCAGGATGAGAATGAGGGGTAGAAGGAGATGAAAATGCTGAAAAGGGCGACTACGGTTGTATTGGTTCTCTTCATGGTTATTGCGGCAGTGGGCGGTGCCAAGGCGGATGACGCTCCGCTGGACAGGCTACCCTTGATGTTCAAAGCCTCAGAGGTGCTTCCGCGCAACATGCTGAGCGGGCCGGGCTTCATGGTCCGTGATGAGGTCATCAGTGACGGCCTTATAAACATCTACGACTTAGTGACTCCCAGGGGCACTATCAGGGTGGAGTCCACGGCGCTCCTGGAAAAAAGGATCGGAGAGGCCAGGGCCCTATTCTACATGGAGAAAATGGAGAATACCGAGGTCTTCAAGGATGCCTTCAAGGAGGCGCTGAAGGGGCCGGTGAAGACCGCCAAAGGGTTGGTGACCGCGCCGGTGGAGACCGTGTCGAATTCAGTAAAGGGCGTGGGCCGCTGGTTCAGCAGCGTGGGCCAGGCGGTGTTCAGCGACTCTCCGGATCAGGAAGGCGTTGCCAAGACCGCCATAGGACATGCATCGACGAAGCGCGTGTTCGCCTATGAGTTTGGGATCGATCCCTATACCCGCTGGAATCTGGTCCAGGAGGAGCTGAACAAGATCACCTGGGCCGCCGTTGCAGGTGGGATCACTGTCAAGGCCGCTTTTCACCTCGTTCCTGATGGAGCAGGATATGCTGTCAGGGGAACTAGCGTGGCCAACAGCGTGCGCAAGCTCGTCAGGGATGCCACGGTTGGAGATCTGAGAGCGAGGTGCGAGAAAAGGCTCAAAGCAATGGGAGTCCCTGAGGATGTGTTGGATACCATACTCGATAATCCCTATTACACTCCCTTCGAACGCACATTGCTGGTAGAGGAGCTCGCAGCACTGGGCAAACTGCCTGGCAGGGAGTTGGTGGTGGCTGCGGCGGCCAGGGCCAACTCCGAGGCCGTGGCCCTGTTCTGGCGGCTCACTGCCCAGATGATGGAGAGCTACGTGAGCAGGGGAGGAAAGGCCTTGCGTATCGTGATGCTTGGCGGCTCCCCCTTCTTTCTCACCACGGACGGCAGGGCAGTGGGGTTGTTCCCCCTGGATTATCTCGCATGGACTCCGTTCCTATTCAGAAAGGAGGCGGCCATATCCAGGGATGCAGCACAGATCA
Source organism: Deltaproteobacteria bacterium (assembly GCA_015491585.1). Classification (GTDB taxonomy): domain Bacteria; phylum Desulfobacterota; class Dissulfuribacteria; order Dissulfuribacterales; family S140-46; genus S140-46. Next base: position 13,243 of record WFVQ01000155.1, on the reverse strand, counting down.
AGGCCATTACAGGAAAAGAGCTCTGGATATCCGGGCGCATCTCTCTTGCTGCCAGGCAGGCCCTTGAACAAAGAGGATGGAGGCTGGCCGAGGGCGTTGGGTATCTCCCCGCCCTATAAAATATTCTTTCTCGTTGACATTGGCAGTAAATTATGTTAATTAATAATTATTAAAAAGAAAGGAATGGATATATGAAGCAGAAGATAGTATTGGCCATGCTGGTTGCGGGTCTGGCTCTGCCGGTGGTAGGAAACAGTCAGGATTTAGTGATATATCCTGCCAAGGGGCAGAGTGCGGAACAGATGGAGAAGGACAAGGCTGAATGCTACACATGGGCCAAGGGGCAGACCGGTTTCGATCCCATGAAGCAAGCCACAGCCACCTCTGCGCCTCCACAGCAGGCCGAGCCAAAGAGCGGAGTAGTCAAGGGCGCTGTGCGCGGAGCCTTGGTTGGCACGGCGGTAGGCGCCATAGCAGGTGATGCGGGCAAGGGGGCTGCCATCGGTGCGGCCTCAGGGGGCCTGCTCGGCGGAATGAGGAGGAGGGATCAGCAGGCCCGGCAGGAGAATGCCCAGCAGCAGTGGGCCCAGCAGCAGGCGGCCAACTATCAACAGCAAAGGGCCGCGTACAACAAGGCTTTCTCTGCCTGCATGGAGGGCCGCGGCTATTCTGTGAAGTAGAGGCTTTTCAGGGCCGCTTCTCGCTGGTGAGCTTTGCCGAGAAGTGGCCCACCTTCACCTTGCTCTTGAGCATCAAGAGGACGTTGTCATCCTCTCTTGTCCAGACCTCGATCTTGGCGTCAGGACTCTTCTTGAAGACTCCGGCCAGGCCCTTGAGGTGCGGTATCAAGTGTTGTGCCATGTAGCGGCCAGCTGGCACCTTCACCTCTTCTACACCTTCTATGGAGAGCGTCGCGGTGATGCTCCTCTTGCCATCGGTGATGGTGGCCCGCGGGCTGTTTCCCAGGGCGCCTGCCCTCCATGCAAAATAGATGGATATGGGGTCCTGTGTTCCCTCGGGCACGGCGAGGCAGCGCTTTATCTTGCCATTTTCCACGGTCTGGGCCTCGTTCTTCTCCCAATCGAACAAGACTTCCCGCTCCCTCATGCGCCTGAACCCCTCTTTCGCCCGTTTGTAGTAGCGCATGGTGCGGCCGGTTGAGCAGTCCACGGTTGATTCGGCGATGATCCTGACCGGATATACCAGGTCTATGATAGCGGTGGATCTGGCCGTTACCCGATAGGTGCAGGTGCCGTCGCCATTTTCGCTTACCGACAGTGTGGCATGGCCCGCAGTCACGATCCCCCATTTCAACACGTACTCCAGGGTCTCGCCGGCAAAGGCCCTTGCGGAATAGGGATATGCGGCCTCAACTGAGCCCTGGAGCAAAGCAACAGTGAGACAGGTGTAGAGGAGAAACCGGAGAGACGGCACCAAGGGCCTAAAAACTGATTTCATTTCCAGCAACTCTGAATGTCCACTTTCGCTTGCCCAGGTCGTACGATGCTTCCAAAATGCAGTGGACGGTTATGGACCGCTTTTTCGCGTCTGCAGAGAGATGAAAGGTCTCTATCTTACGATTGCCCCCGACATGAGAGACGTTGAAGCCGGTGAACTCCGCTGGCAGCACGCTCTGGAAATAGTTGGGGAAGAGCTTCGGGGCCATGACAAACAGCTCCTTTTTTAGGGCCTCGCGCCTCTTAAAGGCCGCGGCCTCCTCCTGTTTCGCCGTGACCTCATCGAGAACCGCCTTTAGGGCCGGTTCCCCCGAGACCCCGTTTGCCTTTGCCGCCTCTTTGCAGGAGGAGAGGAGGGTGATGGCCTTATCGAATTCCTTTCCCGCCGCGGCCCCATCGGCTTCTTTCCTCCTTATGCGGCACAGACCTGTCACGGCTTCTACAAGCAGCCCTTTCATGCGTGCCGATGTATCTGGTTCCAGTCCTGGCACCTTGAGTCCTTCTCTTGCCACCTCGGCCATAGCCTCGAACAAGATCCCCGCCTTGTCCAGTTCTCCCTTATCAGAGAGTTCCGCCGCCTTTCGCTGGTACAAAAGGGCCTTTCCCATCAACAGCCCTTCCACGATGCGGCGGCGGAGGACAGGATCTATCACCCCTTTGGAATCGAAGAACTTGCGGGCATTTTCAAACCCAGCTATGGCTTCCTTGAGTTTCCCCTGCTCCAGAAGCCGTTCTGCCCCGTCTATCAAGGAGGAGAGTTCTTTTCTTGCCGCCTCCATAGCCTGTCGCTCTTCCTGAGAAATCACCTCCTCTAACTGCTTTCTGACCTCCTTGGCCACGGCAGTCTCGCCGAGTTCCTTCTCAGCGGCATACAGCGAGGCGGAGCGCAGTAGTTTCTCCGCCTTGTCGAGCTCTTCGGACTCCATGAGCCCCTTGGCTTCCTCTAACATCTGTTGGAGTGTGGCTTGTCTGGCCTTGTGTGCCTTGGTCCGCACCGGGTCAAGGGGCAAGGCCTCTGCGAGGCCCTTTCCCGAGCACCGGTCTATTAGGGATGTGTAGAGCCGGTCTGCGGTGCCCCACTCCTCGGCTCCAAAGGCCTTGTCAGCCTCGGCAAGCAAGGCGTCGCACTCCTTCAGTTTAGGGAGCAGGTCCTTCTGGACGTAGCGGCCCTTGAAGCGGACGAATCCGGCCATTAGGCTGCGGTACTCCTCGCTCTGTCGAATGGCCTCGAATTTCCTTGCGAGCTGTTCCTTTTCAGTGCCGATTGCCAACACCGCGCCGTCTATGAGGGCCAATCCCTTTTTTAGCAGGGCTTCGGCCTGGTTCGGAGAAAGGGTCCCCAACTTCGCGTCAAGTTCCGCGTATATGGCGGCCGCCTCCTTTACCCGCTGTGCAGACTGGAAATAGAGCCATGCAACTACTGCGGTTAGCAGGAGCAATACAGAGCAAGCCGCAATGACGTGCATGCGGCCCCGTTTCTTCTCCTTCGCCTTGACCTTCTCCTCGAATATGCGCACTAACTTCAGAAAGGTGGAGTCATACGGGCCTGGCCGAAGCTCTTCTATGAGTTTAGACGCCCGCGCCAGGTCCTCACGATTTATGGACTTCTTCAGCTCCTTGAGCTTCTTCTTTAATCCCTTCCTCTTCTGTTCAATCTCCTTGAGGAACTCTTCCGCCTCTGAGAAGTCGGCTACTTTGCCAAGCAGCTCGCGGCAGCCTTTTGCTATCTCGTCAATGTCTTTTTCGGTCTTAAGGTTCTCCAGTCTGATCCGCGCCATGTTGAGCTCGGTCTCGATCTCCCTTGCCAGTGCATCCCGCTCTGGAAACTGGTAGCTGAGGGGAATGGATTCCAACATCTTTTGGGCCCGAAAAAAGTGTTTTTCGGCCATCTTGGCGCGGACCTCATTGACAAGTTCGGCGTGCCTGGCGATCTCCTGTTCCAGGGCCGGAAGCCTCTCGAGGATCACTGGATGGTCAGAAATCAGTTCACCGGCCTTGCGGTACTTGTTGAGGGCCTGTTCTTTGTTGGAGAACTCGCGGTTGTGAGCGTCAAGGAGATATTCTTCAACGGTGGCCAACACCTCCTTGACCTTCTCTTGGAGCTCCATCCTTTCCGGATAGTCGAAAGAGCGGGGGATCTGCTCCAGCTCTTGCATGGCGGAGAAGTATGCCTTCTTCTCCACCAGCTCCTCTACCTTTCTCAATTGTTGGAGCAGGGCCTCCTTCTCTTCGTTATGGCCCTGAAGGCGCTTGGTGATTCCAAGCAGATAGGGATTCTGGGCGAGTTCTTTGCGCAGGAATTCCTCGGCCTGGGTCCACGATGCCTCTCTCGAAGTCTCGTACCGCCTTATTATGGCGGCCTCCTTCTCCCTGCACGCACCGCATATCCCATCCCGCTCGCAGGAGCTGCAGGTGGGCTTTGCACAGTTGCGGCATATGCCTGTGACACATACTTCACATGCCGGTTGGCCGCAGCCGCAGAGACGCAGGCCTTGATCTCCGCCACAACTCGAACACTTATCCATTTCGGTCACCCCCACCTTTGAACCGCTGTCTCCCATGACGATTTCTAAAAATCTTAGCAGAAAGGGGGTTATGTGCGAAGTTTTTCTTGATGACGGCCCATTTCGTAGATTTTGACAATCACATTGAATCGTGGTATGTATCCAGGGCATTTTTAAATGAAATTAAATGTTTGTACCGATGCCGCAGGGGTGTGATCGGTGGCCTAACCAGGTGATCTCAAATGAAGCTCTTTCTCTGTGCCATAGGGCTAGTGATGATATTCGAGGGCCTGCCTTACTTCGCCTTTCCAGAGAAGATGCAGGAGATGATGCGGACCCTTTCGGAACAGTCTCCCGATGTGCTCAGGATAGTGGGACTATTGGCCACTATCCTGGGGCTGGTCATCTGCTATGTCGTCCAGCGCACGTCCTTGTTTCAATGATCCCCGCGGAATTCGATATCCAGAGCTACGACTACTGGCTCCCAGAGGAGAGGATCGCCGCCTTTCCGGCTGAAGTGCGCGACGGTTCCAGGCTCCTGGCGGTGCGGATCTCATCTGGAGAGATCTCGCATCACCTGTTCAGGGAGATCGAGGAGTTGCTGAAGCCAGGGGATTGTCTGGTGGTCAACGACACCAGGGTTTTTCGCGCCAGGTTTTTCGGCAAGAAGGAGAGCGGCGGCAGGGTTGAGTTGCTCTTCCTTCACTATCCAAGAAGAGGGGACGGCAGAGCGGTGGTAAACTGCCTCACCAGGAGCTCGAAACCACTGAGAAAGGGGCAGCACATAACCATAGGGCCTGACTTTACGGTCGAGGTCCTCGACCGTCCTCGCAACGGCCAGGTCATGTGCGCTGTCGAACACAGCGGCGATCTTGATGCGCAGATGGAGAGGTACGGGCATGTACCTCTGCCGCCCTATATCAGGAGGGACGATACGGAACTCGATGGGGACCGTTATCAAACGGTATATGCAGCGAAGACCGGTTCCGTTGCGGCACCCACCGCCGGTCTTCACTTCAGTAAACGGCTTTTGGATTCCTTGGAGAAGCGAGGCATCGAAGTGGTTCACTTGACCCTTCACGTAGGGTATGGCACCTTTGCCCCCATAAGATGCAGAGACATCAGAGAACACCGCATCCACGAGGAGTGGGTAGAAGTACCGGAGTGGGTGGCCGACCGGATCCGCAGGGCCAAGAACCAGGGAAGGCGGGTGGTGGCCGTGGGAACCACTGCTGTCAGAGCGCTGGAGACCGCAGCCATTGGCGAAAAGGAGATTCGTCCGTACGCCGGGTTCTCCAGCCTCTATATCTATCATGGATACCGGTTTAAGGTCGTTGACGCCATTATAACCAACTTCCACCTGCCGAAGTCCTCCTTGTTGGTGCTGGTCTCTGCGTTTGCAGGCAGGGAGCTCATCATGAGGGCTTACCAGGAGGCCTTAGACGCGGGGTACAGGTTTTACAGCTATGGAGATGCCATGTTCATAATGCCATGATTTGAAGGGGGGTTTAGCATGGCTGACGATCTCAGGGAAGTAATTTCCGCAGAATCCATATCGGCCAGGGTGAAAAAGCTGGGAGAGGAGATAACAGGCGACTATGAGGGGAAAGAGCTGATCCTCGTGGGTATCCTCAAGGGCGCCTTCATCTTCACCGCCGACCTCGCCAGGGCCATAGACCTTCCGCTGGAGATAGACTTCGTGAGGCTGTCCAGTTACGGTTCCGGCACCACGTCGTCTGGATTCGTGCGCATCAGTAAGGACATCGAGATCGACATCAGGGGTAAGGACGTGCTCGTGGTGGAGGATATCGTGGATACGGGCCATACCCTGAAGTACCTCCAGGAGGTCCTGTCAATTCACAAGCCTGCATCGGTGAAGATATGCTGTTTGATCGACAAGAAAGAGAGGCGTGAGGTGGACGTCGAGGTGGATTATGTAGGCTTCGATGTTCCCAAAGGATTCCTCGTGGGCTATGGGCTGGATTACAACGAGCAGTACCGCCACCTCGACGGTATCTATCACCTGACTCCAGGTTGCGAGCCCAGGGCCTTCAGACCCTCCGAGAGGTGATCGCAGCGGATCAGTAGAGGAGCCATCTGCGTCTTCTCTCGATGAAGGCGGCCAGCTCTTCCCTCCAGAGGGGCTCCAGCTCTCCAGGGCCGCAGCCATCCTCGATCCCCTTTCGCACCTCTCGGTTCCCTACGAGCAGGTCGATGGGAAGCCTTTCGTACTCGTATTCGTAGGGTGGGGGGCGCCATGCGAACTCGGTCGGCGATGTCTTCGCTACTGCTGCCAGGATTGCCAGAGATGTCTCGTAGGGCCTGAACCGCTCCCTGGATGTCACGTGGATCTGAAGTCCCTTGCAGCTCTCTCCGGCCCACTTGTGGAAGGTGGGCTCGAACCACTGTTCCCTGAGCACAAACCCCTCCAACCCTGCCTGGGAGACCAGGGAGACTACGCCCTCAACGTCCATCCAAGGGGCGCCGAACACCTCGAAAGGGCGGGTGGTGCCGCGACCTTCGCTGAGGTTGGTCCCTTCAAGTAACACCTGGCCGGGATAGACCAGGGCGGTCTCAAAGGCTGGCATGTTGGGAGAGGGCCAGATCCAAGGGATCCCGGTGTCAGGAAACATGATGTCCCTGCTCCAACCCTCCATCTCCACTACATGGAGGTCTAGATCAAGTCCCCTTTCGTCCCGGAACATCATGGCCAGTTCTCCCACGGTCATGCCGTGGCGCATTGGAATTGGATGCATCCCCACGAAGGAGGAGAGCCCAGGATCGAGGAGGTTGCCTTCAGCCCTCCCGCCCAGGGGATTTGGGCGGTCGAGCACGACCATCTTCTTTCCCATCTCGGCGCAGGCCTCCATAGCCAGGAGAATCGTCCAGATGAAGGTATAGACACGGCACCCGACGTCTTGGAGATCGACCACCAGCGTGTCGATTACGTTGAGGTGATGGGGCTGGGGCTTGCGAAAACGGCCGTACAGGCTGAATACCGGCACGCCTGTCCCTGGATCGAAACCGTCGTCTGACTCCACCATGTTGTCCTGCTTCTCTGCGTAGAGCCCGTGCTGGGGGCTGAATAAGGCGGTCAGCCTGCCGGGAAACAGTGAAGAGAAGAGGCCTTTTGCATGTTCGAAGGATGAGGTCACCGAGGCCTGGTTGCAGAGGAGGCCAAGCCTACCTTGTAGATGTTCCTGTCCCGCTCCTTGGGCCAACCTCTCCAGCCCGGTAAGAACCTTCATGATCCTTGGCCGCCAGCGCCACCCTGCTTGTAGATCTCCATGCAGTTCTTGGAGCAGAAATAGCGGACCTTGCCCCTGTGCTCCAGCCTGAATGCCTGTCTCTTGGGATGATATACGCCACACACCGGGTCTTGCACCAGCTCGTCCACAAGTTCTTCCCTGTGATCCCTGCGGGGCGGGGGAGGTGAGGAGCTCCTGGACGCCGCTTTCCTGAGCGCCCAGTAGAGGAGCAGGAACAGAGCTATGAAGATCAACAGCCTGATCATGGCAGTCCATCCGGCATAAGGCCGTCAAGCGGGCTCATATCCGTCTTTTTCACCCACTCTCCAGGAGGGAGCTGCTCCAAAAGCTCCCCTACACTCATGCCCAACTGGGATATGACGAGCCCTGGAGAGATGTCGGCCCACGGTTCCAGCACAAAGCGCCTCTGGTCCAGACGAGGATGGGGCACGGTCAGGCCCGGTTCGTCTATGGCAATGTCGTCGTAGAAGAGCAGATCCAGGTCCATCTCCCTGTCTGGGCCTCTGCTCCTGTCCCGCCCCAGAGCCGCTTCGATCTCGAGGAAAAGGGAGAGGAGAGACCTCGGCGAGTGGCTGGTCTCGGCCTGGCAAACACAGTTGAAAAAGGTGAGAGAAGACTCCATGCCCACGGGCTCGGTCTCATAAACATTGGAACAGCGCACCACCTCTACGCCTCCTGCGCGGAGCATGGAGATGGCGGACAGGAAGTTGGACCACCTGTCGCCTACGTTGGAGCCCAGGGCAATGAAGACCGTGTGTGTGCCGCTCCCCATGTCTTCCGGTCAGAGGACCCTCCTGACCCTTTCGACTGCCTCTTCCAGCCTCTCTCTTGGGACGGTCAGCGCCATCCTCACGAAGCCCTCACCTGGCTCGCCGAAGCCATTGCCAGGCGTGGAGACTATCCCGGCCTCCTCCAGGAGCAGCGAGCTGAAGCCAGCCGAGGTCTGGCCTTCTGGGACCGGAACCCAGACATAGAAGGTGGCCTTGGGAGAGGGGGCGTCGAGGCCTGCGGATCTGAGGCCTTCAACAAGGGTGTCCCGGCGCTCGGTATAGATGGCCCGCATCTCCTCTACGCACGACTGGTCGCTGTCGAGGGCAGCGCACGCCGCCTCTTGGACCGCCTCGAACTGGCCGGAATCGACATTCGATTTGACCTTTTTCATGGCAGCCACCAGTTCCGGATTGCCGGCCACGAATCCTATCCTCCAGCCGGTCATGTTGTAAGTCTTGGAGAGGGAGTGGAATTCCAGACCCACCTCAATGGCGCCAGGGGTTTCTAAGAAACTTGGCGCAGAGTAGCCGTCGAAGGTCATTTCGCTGTAAGCCGCGTCGTGGCAGACTATGAAGCCGTACTCCCTGGCAAGTGCCACCACCTTTTCAAAGAAAGTCTGGGTGGCCAGCGCCGCAGTGGGATTGTTGGGATAGTTGAGCCACATGATCTTGGTGCGGCGGAAGACGTCGGCAGGTATGGAGTCCAGGTCTGGAAGGAATCCGTTTTCCGGGAGCAGGGGCATGTAATAGGTCTCTCCACCGGCGAACAGGGTCCCTATGTGATACACCGGATATCCGGGGGTGGGGACGAGGACCACGTCACCTGGATCAACAAAAGCCAATGGAAAGTGGGCAATGGCCTCCTTTGAGCCGATTATGCAGCAGATCTGGGAACCAGGATCGCACTCCACACCAAAACGTCTCTTCATCCATGCCGCGGCAGACTCCCTGAAACGCTCCATACCCTGGGATGAGGGATAGCGGTGATATGCAGGATTCGCCACTGCCTCGCGCATCTTCTCCACGATGAAATCGGGGGTTGGAAGATCGGGGTCACCTATACCCAGGTCTATGACATCCACTCCACGGGCCACGGCATCGGCCTTCTTCCTGTCCAACTCGACAAAGAGATAGGGAGGAAGGGCCTGTATCCTCTTGGACAACTGGAACTCCATCTGTCACTCCTTGACCACTCTGTTTTTCAGTTCACCTATTCCTTCAATGGAGACGACCACCTCATCGCCTGGCACCAGGGGACCTACCCCCTTTGGAGTGCCTGTGGCTATCACGTCTCCCGGCTCCAGGGTCATTATCCTGGATACGAAGCTGAGTAGCTGAAATGGATCGTGAACGAGCTGCGCGGTGGAAGAGGATTGCCTCAGCTCACCGTTGACCCTGCATTCCACCTTCAGGTCGGAGGGATCTATCTCGGTTTCGATATAGGGCCCTAACGGGCAAAAGGTATCGAAACTCTTGGACCTGGTGAACTGAACATCCCTCTTCTGGAGGTCGCGGGCAGTGACGTCGTTCAGGCACGTATATCCGAGTATGTACTTGTGTGCATCATCGGCCGAGACGTGTTTGGCCCGTTTCTTGACCACCACCGCCAGCTCGGCCTCGTGCTCCACCTGGCTGCTCATAGGGGGACACACGATCTCGGTGTCCGGACCCGTGAGAGAGGAGGGAGGCTTGAGGAACAGCAATGGTTCGTCGGGAACCTCCATGCCCAGCTCCTCGGCATGGTCCCGGTAGTTGAGCCCAATGGCCACTATCTTGGAAGGGAGGCAGGGCGGATGGAGCGTCACGGTCTCCACCGGATACCATTCGGCCGTTCCCACTATGAGATCCTGAAAAGGATCTGCAACAATGGCGCGGACGTGGTCGTCCCTCCACATCCCGTACTGGACCACCTTCTCGCCCTGCCTGGAAAATCTTACCAGCTTCATGAGTTCTCCTATTTCAGGGCCAGGACGTCCTGCATGTCGTAGAGCCCTGCCGGCTTCCCTGATATCCACTTTGCCGCCCTTACGGCGCCTTTGGCGAAGGTGTCCCGGCTCGACGCCTTGTGGACTATCTCGATCCGTTCGCCAACGGTCCCGAAGAGCACGGTGTGCTCTCCCACGATGTCACCGGCGCGGACGGTCTGTATGCCGATCTCCCTGGTCTTCCGCTCTCCTATAACACCGTGCCTAGCATAGACCCCTACCTCGTCCAGGTCATAGCCCCTGGCCTCGGCAGCCACCTTGGCCAGTTGGAGGGCCGTGCCGCTGGGCGCGTCCTTCTTCATCCTGTGGTGCGCCTCGACGATCTCTATGTCGTAGTCTTCGCCCAGCGTCTGAGCTGCGAGCGAAACCAGCTTGTAGAGCAGGTTGACACCGACGCTCATGTTGGGGGCCTGGACGCAGGGGAACTTGCTGGCAAGTGAGTAGATCTCGGCCAGCTCCTCGGTGGTGAAGCCGGTGGTCCCGATGACCATGGCCCTTCCTGCGTCGGCCGCCTTGCGGGCATGAACCACGGTGGCCTCATGGAAAGTGAAGTCTATGATGACGTCGCCCTGGTCGATGACGTCGTCGATGCTCGACGCCACCGTTACTCCGAGTGGACCGCAACCCGCGGCATCGCCGGCATCCTTGCCCACCCACGGGCTGTCAGGATGCTCGAACGCGGCCGACAGTGTAATGCCGTCGTCCTCCTTTATCATGTTTATGATGCGGCCTCCCATCCGGCCGCCTGCACCGGCTACAATAGCACGAACCATTCCACCACCTCCAGGATCATATCAGCTTGTAATCGGCAAGTACCGAACGGAGGCGTTCCCTGTTGGCCTCGCTCATGGGGGCCAGAGGCAGGCGCACCTCGTCGGACGGTATCCTTCCCATCATGGCCAGCGCCGTTTTGGCAGGCACTGGATTGGTCTCGAAGAACAGGGCCCCGAACATGGTGAAGAGCTTGTAATGGAGCCTCCTGGCCTTGTCGTAGTCACCGGACAGGCAAGCCTTCATCATGTTGGCCATCTCCCTGGGCATGACGTTGGAGGCCACGGAGATCACTCCTTTGCCCCCGATGGCCATGGTGGGAAAGGCGGTCGGATCGTCTCCAGAGAGGACTATGAACCGCTTTGGACAGAGCCTGATGACATCGGCAACCTGCTTGAGGCTTCCGGTGGCCTCCTTGATACCTATGACGTACTTGCTGTCCTTTGCGCACCGTGCAACGGTCTCTGGGAGCATGTTGACGCTCGTCCTTCCTGGCACGTTGTAGAGGATCATCGGAAACTTGCACTCCTTGGCCACCGCCATGAAGTGCTGGTACAGGCCCTCCTGGCTCGGTTTGTTGTAATAAGGGGTTATGACGAGCGCAGCGTCTGCCCCGGCCTTCTTGGCGTGCTTGGTGAGCATTATGGTCTCCTCGGTGGAGTTGGAGCCGGTTCCGGCGATCACCGGGACCCGTCCCCTGACCGTCTCGACCGTGAGCTCCACGACCCGCATGTGCTCCTCGTGGCTCATGGTGGCACTCTCACCAGTGGTGCCGCACGGCACTATACAGTGGGTCCCCGACTTTATCTGCCACTCTATCAGCTCCTTCAACGATTCTTCGTCCACCTTGCCGTCCTTGAAGGGGGTGACGATGGCCACCATGGCCCCTTCTATGGCCTTCTTGGCACTACCCTTGGCCTTGCCCTTCTTGCATCCTCTTGTTCCGCAAGCCATGTCTCTCCTCCCAAGATCTTTTCTTGACACGGCGCCTGACGCCGCCTACTGGTTTTCACCAGTGCAGATTTACTGTAAAAAGAGATTTTTTCAATCTCCATTTCTATTCAGACAGGGGTGTGGCGGCGAATCATACGTCTCCGTCGAGCACCCCGGAATAGACCAGGACGGTCTCTCCCTCAAGGAAGACCTCCTTCACCTCTCCCTCCTCCAGTTCGAAATATACGATCAGCTCCTCTCCCCCCCAGGTGGTGACTTTCACCGGCGGCCGGACTGTCCCTTTCAGCGCAGCTATGATGGCGCCTGCCACTGAACCGGTGCCGCAGGCCATAGTTTCGTCCTCGACGCCTCTCTCGTACGTCCTTATGGAAATGGAGGATTCTCCATCTACCTTGACGAAGTTGACATTGGTGCCTGCCGGAGAGAAGAGGGGATGATGGCGCACAAGGCGCCCGAGCTCGAAGACCGGAGTGGAGTCTAAGTCATCTACGAACACCACGGCATGGGGCACACCGGTATTGACTGAAGAGAGCGGCCGCCGCTCTTCGTGCAGCTCGATCTCCAGATCCAGGGCGAGATCCGAGGGGGGCGTAAGCTCCAGCTTGACCCTGGTACCCTTGACCTCGGCCCTGATGATCCCGGCCGCTGTTTCGAAGGTGAGCCTCTCTCCGCACACCCCTGAGAGAAAGGCGAACCTGGCGGCGCACCGCCCGCCGTTGCCGCACATCTCCGCCTCGCTCCCGTCGGCGTTGTGGAACCTCCATCTGAAGTCGGCCCTGTCGGACGGCTCTATTAGTATCAGGCCGTCGCCTCCTACTCCAAACCGTCGTCTGCAGAGCCGCTTGGCAAGGACCGGCGCCTCCGATCCCTTGATTACACCGTCCAGGTTGTCCATCAGGATGAAGTCGTTGCCGCTGCCGTGCATCTTTTTGAAGGCCAAAGCTCTTTTGCCCATAGCTGTTACTCCAACCAAGGAGGTATGGATTCACCCTTCACGAGATCTTGGTAGTCCTCCCTTTCCCGCACCACGTGGAACCGGTCGCCATCCACGAGCACCTCGGCCGCCCTGGGCCTTGAGTTGTAATTGGAAGACATGGTGAAGCCATAAGCCCCGCTGCTCTTGACCGCTAACAGCGCGCCCCTTTCGAGCGGCGGCAGCTCCCTACCTCTTGCCAGAAAATCGCCGGTCTCGCAGATGGGGCCGACCACGTCCACGGTCTTGCGGCAGTTGCCCCTTGGCGGCCGCACCGGCACGATCTCGTGATAGGCGTCGTAGAGGCTCGGCCTTGCAAGGTCGTTCATGGCCGCGTCAACCACATAGAAGGTCTTCTCCTCGTGCTCCTTGGTGTATAACAGTCTGGTGACGAGGAGGCCGCTGTTGCCGGATATGGACCTGCCTGGTTCAAGTATGATGGTGTGGTCGAGCCCATCTAAGGCCTCCATGATATGGCCGGCGTACTCGGAAGGGGAGGGGGGCTCCTCGTCGCGGTAGCGTATGCCGAGGCCACCCCCTATGTCGATGTATTTCAGGAC
>WFVQ01000154.1 GCA_015491585.1 Deltaproteobacteria bacterium | reverse complement strand
GTATCGCTGGCTTTTGTCGAAAACGGCTATCAAAAAAACTTTCCCTACGATTTAACGAATTGAAATAATAAGATAAATTTACCAACCTCCATATTGGCACACTCCATGCATAATCAAGCTGCAACTATTGATCGAAAATTTTTTTCAAAAGGAGGTATTTCACTAATGAAATTCATCAAACGGATCGGAAGCGCGGTACTTGGCCTCTCTCTGCTCGTAGGCGGGGCTAATGTCATGGCCGCTGGAAACGGGCATGGAGGCTATGCAGGCGCGGCGGCAGCAGGTTCTACCGCCGCTGTACTCCTTCCATATCAGGATCTCAGCGAGGAGGAGACCGCCGGGGTTCTCCAGATGGCAGAAGAGGAGAAGCTGGCCAGGGATGTCTATCTCTACCTCGATGCGCTGTGGGGATACACAGTATTCGGCAATATAGCCGTCTCTGAACAGAATCACATGGACGCTGTGGCCGCCTTGCTGGCCAAGTACGGCCTCGCCAACCCAGTTGAGGGCCTGGAGGCCGGACAGTTCGCCACCGCGGAGATGCAGGAGCTGTATGACGCCCTCGTGGCCCAGGGAAGTGAGAGCCTGGAGCAGGCTCTACAGGTAGGGGCCACCATAGAGGACCTCGACATAAACGACCTTGAAGAGCTCAAAGCCGCGGTGGACAACGAAGACATCCTCACCGTGTATGCAAATCTCGAGAAGGGTTCCAGGAATCACCTGAGGGCCTTTGTCTCCAATCTCGAGCTCCTCGGCAGCAGCTACACCGCCCAGTTTCTTACCCAGGAAGAGGTGGATGCAATAGTCAGCAGCGACTGGGAGACAGGTCCTGTTGACGCCAACGGCAACGCCATGAGCGGACAGGGCATGGGCAACAGGGGCGGAATGGCCGGTGCCAGGGGAGCCTACTACGTGGACAGCGATGGCGACGGTGTATGCGATAACCTCCAGTTATAGACAAACTCCCTTACACCTTCCCGTCATGGGGGCCTCTGGCCCCCTTTTTCTTTCTTTTTTTACAGTTTCTTTCTCACCTTGGCGAGATCCTCCGGAGATCTTATCTGGTACACCCGTAACTTCCGGCTCCTTGGAAATTCCCTTTTGACCATTGTCTTCAAGACACGGCCCAGCTCTTCCATACCTACCATCAGCTCCTGCTCCTCGTAGCCCCTCTCGCGGACCCAGAACTGCCCCCCGTCCTCGCGCACTATGGCTATTCCACGGTTGCGCTTGTACGATAACAGCTCCACTCCGCATCCAGAAGGAGACTTCTTTAGGGCTGTCAACACCTTGTTTATGGCGCTATCCTTGTTCACCAGCGCCACGGCCTACTCCTTGATGGCCTTTTTGAGAGCCGCTGCATGGACATCTCCTGCATAGTGGAGGGCGCTCTTGCCGGATACAGGATCAAAAGCCGATGGATCGGCTAGGCAGATGTACTGGACCAGCCTGCCTATCTCCTTCGTCGCCTCCTCTGGCGTCATGCCGAGGAGCTTTGCCGCCACCTCCCAGGTGGCGCCGCAGGACGCCCCCCTGACCACTTTTACAGCAGAGATCCTCCCTGACTCCACCGAGACCTCGAACTCGGGCACGCCGAACCGCTGGGCATATGGTCCCAGGTCTCCCCGCCTGCCCAGACCGCAACAGGTGAATGGGCAGACTGCGCCGGGAATCTTGTGTCCAGAGGCAATGACAGGAATGCCCTTGCTGCGGCATACCTGCACCAGATGTTCTGCCAGGTCTGGATGCAGGAGGAAGGAGAGGACCAGGTCTGCATCGAAATCATCAGGGAAATACTCCTCTGGCTCGTCCACCACAGGCGGCAACCCAGCAGGCAGATCGAAGACCTCGCTGATCTCCAGCCCAGAGCCGTACTCCTCTATACCGGCGATCTTGAAGGCCCCGCTCCCCCCCTCCTGGAAGACCACGATCCTCTGCATGTCAGAATGCCGCCTCCAACACAGACATGACCCTGCCGCGGGACAGCTCCTCCTTCAGACCCCACACTCCTGCCTGGAACTGGGAGTTGTCCGCGATACGATCGAGGTCCTCCCTGCCTATACCCAATTCACTGAGGGATGCGGGAGCCCCTATCTTCCTGAGCCAGGCCTCAAGGGCATTCATGGCCCTGCCCACGCCTTCCTCCCCTTCTCCGCCCGCCTGGAAGACCCGATTCCCGAACTGGATCACCTTGGCGGGGCCTACTTCTGAGGCATACCACCTGAGCCAACCGGGCAGGAGTGCTGCCAGGCCAGCTCCGTGGGGTACGTCGAAGAGGGCGCTGACAGAGTGTTCGATCATGTGGACCGGAAAGTGGTGTTCCCCCACTCCTGCCTTGGTCAATCCATTGAGGGCCAAGGTCGCTCCCCACATGAGCGCTGCCCGTGCCTCGAAGTCTAACGGAGCCGATATGGCCTGCTCGGTGGCCTCCATTATGGAGATCATCAGCCCTTCTGCGATCCTGTCCGACACAGGGGTGACGGGATCTGGACCGTTGAAGTACGGCTCCATGAGATGGCATACTGCGTCCACTCCACCGTAAGCCGTATAGTCCGAAGGCACCGTGAAAGTGATCTCGGGATCCAAGAGCGAGACGCGGGGATAGAGGTGTGGTGATCCAGTTGCCAGCTTGTATCCGCTGGACTCGTTGGTGATGACCATATAGCCGTTCATCTCGGATCCAGAAGCCGCCAGCGATGGTATGGTGACCACAGGCAGAGCCTTCTGTATCGTCCGCTTTCCTTCGAACACCTGCCAAACGTATCCATCGTCCATGAGCGCGCCGGCGGCAACGGCCTTGCCGGTATCCATCACGCTTCCACCGCCCAGGGCCACCACCACGTCCACTTCCCCCTCTTTGGCCAGGGAGATACCCTCTACGACCTTCGAGAGTACTGGATTGGACTTCACGCCCTGGAGATCTATAACGGCGACGTCCGCGGCCTCGAGGGTCCTCTTCACCCTATCGTAGTAACCGCTTCTCTTCACGCTTCCGCCGCCGGTGACCAAAAGGGCCTTGCGCCCTATTCCCGAAACCACATCCCCGCATTTCTCTGTCACCCCCCTGCCGAATAGGATCCTTGTTGGATTGTGGAACTCGAAACTCCTCATCTCGGCCTCCTGATGCTATCTCGTTGCCCCGGACAAGGCAGCTATGGTGGAGGACAGCCTGCATATCACATTGTGGGAATGGATGCTCTCGAGGCTGACCGACTCCACCTCTACTGAAGCGGTGCCAGGGAGCCTGTCTCCCAGCCGGCGCAGGACCGCGGCAGCCACTTCCCTCACCACATCCTCGGCAAACTGCGGATGCAGATGGGCACGGTATACGAGCTCTGCCTCGTCTGGACGCTTCAACAGATCATTGGTCAGGTGAAGCGCTTCAGCAAGGCAGGCGGCGAGGTCGGCAAATCCTACTTGTCTAACGGCATCCTCCACTTTCAAGGAGGTCGTGGAACGCTGTGAATGTGTTGGCATGACATGCGCCCTGCTGGAAGAAGCCGTTTCCGTATCCACTAAGAGGCGAGAATACTCCTGGGTACATGGACAGGCCGTGATATGATCCGCCTTCATCCATAGAAAACGCCTGGCACGTCCGCTGCTGACCGTAGCAGAGGCTCCGATCTCCCTGGCCTCAATACCGCGTATCCCGCTCACCTCTCCCACGGTCTCCACAGGCTCCCTTCCCTTGACAGAGACCGTTGCAGTCCGGCTGGCCTGCACCTGAGCCACCTGGAGAGCTGCCTCTTCGGCGTACTCCGCCACGTCCCTGAAGCGGGTATCCGCCAGTCTGGAGATCACCTCCCGTATCCTGGACATGTGTATCCCCCTCTTGTCGGCCGGCAGGGCCACACCGACCTCCACCTCGTAGGGTCTCGGCCCTTTGCCTGTATCTATCCAGGCGAAGGTGCCACCTATGCCCACATGATCCAGCGGTATCTCCACCGATGGACGCTGCTCTGGCACGTCGTCACCAGACGTTACGGCCCGTCTGTGAAGCTTTCTGTCAAAAATAGGCATCTCTACTCCTCTCCGCGTTCCAGAATACCTGCATCGAGCACCGCCGAGTACCAGTCTTGGACCGAGCTCCAACTATCGCCCTGCTCAAACACCAGCCGCAGATGCATAAGCGGAAGTTCTGCAACGTCAGGCGGTACCGAATACTCCATCATATAGTCACATATGTTCCTGAGCAGGGACTCCATATGTTGAGGACCCACCTGGCTGCATAGGCTACCTTCATGAAGGAGCCTATGGGTAATCACGCCGTCGTGGAAACCGAACCTGTACCTCCTCACCAAATCCAGGAAAAATAGCCAGTCCTCTCCGAAGCCTACTGGCGGAAAGCCGCCGCTCTCCATGAACTGTCTCTTATACACATC
>WFVQ01000153.1 GCA_015491585.1 Deltaproteobacteria bacterium | reverse complement strand
TCATGTTGCCGTGAACAGGTCCAAGCAGCCGACTTGGTTGCATTTTTCACTTGTGGCATCCAGGTTGCTTTGCGACAATGGTCGTTATGAAAGGGCAGATACCCAACAGGGAGCGTCTTCTCTGGCTGGTGGATCAGATGCTCTCGGTGGCCGACGATATGGAAGCTGCGTGCGAAGACGACTCGTGCCGGGTCCTGGCCGGTATCGTCCGCGATGCGGCGTTCAAGATAATGCGTGAAGCGAGATCCAGGGGCGGTCACGCCCTTGGTGTGGTGAAAAAGAGTCCGTCCTAAAGGGGCGGGCGGTGAGAAAGGAGGGAGTCTTATGGACGTGGTACTCTTGTCGCGGCTCCAGTTTGCTGTGGCCTCGCTGTTCCATTTCCTGTTCGTGCCTCTCACCCTGGGGCTGTCGGTCTTGACGGCCATAATGGAGACGAGGTACGTCCAGACCGGGGACGAGGACTACAAGCGGATGGCTAAGTTCTGGGGCAAGCTGTTTCTCATAAACTTTGCCCTCGGCGTGGTGACCGGAATCACCCTTGAATTCCAGTTTGGCACAAACTGGTCCTCCTATTCCAAGTACGTAGGCGATATATTCGGGTCGCTTCTGGCCATAGAGGCCACGTTGGCCTTCTATCTGGAGTCCACTTTCATAGGCGTCTGGCTCTTCACCTGGAACAAGGTCTCGCCCAGGGTCCACGCCATGTTTATATGGCTGGTGGCCCTGGCCTCAAACATATCTGCGCTATGGATACTCATCGCCAACGGCTGGATGCAGCATCCGGTGGGGTACGTCCTGCGGAACGGCAGGGCGGAGCTGGCAGACTTCGTGGCGGTCATAACCAACAAGTTCGCCATCTACGAGTTCCTGCACACTGTCAGCGGCGCCTATATACTCGCCGGATTCTTCGTCATGGGGGTGAGCGCTTACCATCTCCTGCGCCGCAACGAGGTCACATTCTTCACCAAGTCTTTTCGAATAGGCGTGACCTTCGCCCTGATCTTCGCACTGTTCGAGGTGTTCAACGGCCATCTCCACGGTGCAGAAGTCGCCGAGACCCAGCCGGCTAAGCTGGCGGCAATGGAGTCCCATTGGGAGACCAGGAACGGCGCTCCGATGTACCTGTTCGTGGTGCCCGATCCCGAGAACGAGCGCAATTCCGTGGAGATACTTCCCATCCCAGGCATGCTGAGTCTCTTGGCCCACCATTCGCCATCCGCAGAGGTCAAGGGCCTGAAGGAGTTCCCCAAGGATGAGAGGCCGCCGGTGACCATGACCTTTCTCTCTTTCAGGATCATGGTGGCCCTGGGCTTCCTGTTCGCGCTGCTGACATTTTGGGCCTGGCTCAAGCGGAACACCATCGTTGAACATCCAGGCCTCTTGAGGTTGTTGCTTTTTTCCATTCCTTTGCCCTATCTCGCAATAGAGGCAGGGTGGATCGTCGCCGAGGTGGGCCGCCAGCCGTGGCTGGTCTATGGCCTCATGAAGACCAGTCAGGGGGTCTCCACCCTGGCGCCGTCCCAGGTGATGATCTCCCTGGCGGCATTCGTGTTCTTCTATTCGGCCCTTGGACTCATAGACTTCTATCTTCTGGCCAAGTACGCCCGGAAGGGACCGGTAGCTCATTGAGGAGGTGGAGCCATGTTGGAAACCATTTGGTTCATTTTGTGGGGAGTGCTGTGGGCTGTGTATTTCATGCTGGACGGCTTCGACCTTGGTCTGGGCACCCTGCTGCCTTTCATAGCAAAAGACGACCGGGACCGCCGTGTCATATACAACGCTATGGGGCCGTTCTGGGATGGAAACGAGGTGTGGCTCATCACCGCCGGTGGCGCCACGTTCGCCGCGTTTCCTGTGGCCTATGCGGTGATGTTCAACTCCCTCTATTCGGCGCTGTTGCTCTTGCTCTTTGCTCTCATAGTCCGTGGGGTCTCTTTCGAGTTCAGAAACAAGGTTGACAGCCCGGGCTGGCGGACCCTCTGGGACTTCTGCCTCTTCATAGGCAGCTTCCTGCCGGCCCTGCTCCTTGGAGTGGCCTTCGCCAACATCTTCGAAGGGCTGCCCATAGATGGCAATGGGAACTTCCAGGGAGGATTCTTCACCCTGCTCAATCCCTATGGCATAGCCGGAGGCGTCCTGTTCGTAGTGGCTTTTGTGATCCACGGCGCCAACTGGCTGGCCGCCAAGAGCGAAGGAGAGATCCATGAGCGCGCCGCGTCGGTGGCCAAGAAGATGTGGCCGGTCTTCCTGGTGGTAACCGTGCTCTTCTTGGCATATACGTATGTGGCCACAGACCTCTTCGACAACTACTTCAAGTATCCATATCTCTGGATGATTCCGCTGCTCGCAGTGGCTGGGATGTTGATATCCAGGGGGAGCATGGGCAGCGGCAACTGGTGGCGCGCCTGGATGGGATCCAGCCTCGCCATCCTCGGCATCACCTTCTTCGGTGTCGCTGGCCTCTATCCCAGGCTCCTTCCGTCCAGTATAGACCCCGCCTTCTCGGTAACCGCGTTCAACGGCTCTTCCAGCCAGCTCACGCTCAAGATCATGTTGGGAGTTGCCCTCATAATGGTGCCTATTGTCATCGCATATCAGACGTGGGTCTATATCTTCTTGCGCGGCAAGATTACAGATGAGGAGCTGGAATACGAAGAGGCATATTAATAGCTTGGCCAGAACCGCGGCTATTTTACTTTAAGCCCTGGTATGATAGTATTTCACTACCAGGGCTGTTTTTGTTGAGGGGGTTGCGAAATGGTGTGGAGCCTTGTCCTGCGGGCGGCGCTGCTGATCTCTCTTCTTGTTTTGTTTCCCAGCGAAGGTTCGGCCAAGGTGCTATCCGCCTCTTCCCTCTACTCCATGACCCTTGAGGAGTTGATGCAGGTGGAGGTGAAGATTGCCTCCAAGACCTCGGAGGAGGTTAAGGCGGCCTCTTCGTCGGTCACCGTCTTCACCCGCGACGAGATCAAGGCCCTGGGGATGGAGAGCGTGTATGACGTGCTCAACTACGTCCCAGGCATGCAGGTCACGCGCTCCGTGGACATAGTGGACGAGCCCTTGATCCACGTTAGAGGCAGGGCCCACATCGACGGAGATGTGCTTGTCCTGTTGAACGGCCACCGCCTCAACGAGAATTCCTTCGGCAGGGCGACCCTCATAAATCGTTATATTTCCACCGACATGGTGAAGCGTATAGAGGTGATAAGGGGGCCTGGCTCCGCCCTCTATGGGAGCAACGCCTTTCTCGGCGTCATCAATGTCATAACCGTGGACGACGAGAACAGCGCAGGTGTCACCGGAGGAAAGGAAGACAGGATAGGGGGCTTTGCCAACGTCCACAAGCTCTTTTCCAACGGCCTGAATTTCAGCGGCTCCATTTCCTACTACAACGACGACGGGCAGGACTACCGGCTCGAACCCGGCGTGAACACCTCTGATCCCTCCCACAACATGAACCTCTACGCCCGTATGAAGTGGGCAGGGCTTATGTTTGATCTCGGCTATATGGAGTATAAAAATCAGGATTTTATTACTTTCAACAATGTGGCCCCTGAGGGTATAACCTGGTCCAAGAGCCGTTACTATCTCGCCTCCCTGGATTATCGACTGCGGCCGGCACCGCGGCTCTCTTTGATCACCTCCGTTACCTACACCAGGCAAGTGCTGGAGGTGGTAGGGCTGCTCAAAGAGGCCGCGCCTCCAGGGCAGCCTGAGAACTTTTACGTCGGCCCATACAGCCAGAGCAGCTATTATGAGGTGACACTCGACGGTGAATATGAGATAGGGGAGTCGCACCGCCTCTTCTTCGGCGGCACGTACCGCTGGGACGGGATAGACTTCTTAGGGGCCTATTCAAACTACATCACTCCCGACGGATATGCCCTAATTCCGCGGGAAGAGTATTATTTGGGAGATGTCCAGCGGTTCAAGGACGTGGATTCCCTGGATGGAAGGGAAAAGTTCCTAAACGTCCTGGGTTTCTATGGCGAGTACAAGGGTTCCATATCCGACAAGTGGACCGTGGTGCTTGGGGGGAGGTACGATACCTATTCCCTTGTGGGTGAGGCCTTTAACCCCAGGGTCTCCCTTCTCTTCCAGGCGTCCCAGGATACCATATTTAAGCTCTTTTACGGCACGGCCTTCAGGGTGCCAACAACTCAAGAACTCTTTACGGATTCGCCCAGGAGCAAGGGGAACAAGGCCCTGGAGCCTGAAGAGGTGGATACGGTAGAGCTGGTGGTCCGGCACAGCTTCGACTCCTTGGACCTGGAGGGGGTCTGGTTCCACAACTACATACACAACATAATCGCCCTCGATGTCGGAGGCGCCCCGGACGGCCGAAATACCTGGGTCAATCAGGGCAGCGTGAACCTCGAAGGCGTGGAGGCCAGGTTGGTCTGGCAGCCTGTCGAGGGGCTCAGGACCTATCTCACCTATACTCACCTCTTCTCCCAGGTGGAGGAGAATACCTACAGGGACTTCGCCTCCTACATCCTGGACTACCACATGGGTCCGTGGCGGTTCAACCTTAACGGCATCGTGCGGATGCAGCCTCACGGCACTCTTGATGGCCAGGGCGACTACTTTACCGCCAACTCCAAGGTGTCCTACAGCTTCCGAAACAATTTCCAGTGGTATTGTGCTGTGTACAATCTTTTTGATCTTGATTATGATACCTATGAGACTAAGCTCACGCGATTCCAGCACGCGGTTCCAAATAGCGGCATCCAGTGGAGGATAGGTATTGAAGCCAGGTGGTGATGTCTCGGATTATCTTTCGCGCAGCCAGCTCACTTTTCTGTCGAGATCGAAGCTGTATCCCAAGACGCCGCCACTTATAGTTTGTTTTTTCACAATTGCTTTCCTCTTTGCCCTGCCATCCAGGGGTTGGAGTGCGCCCCAGGCCCTGGAACGTGACATAAAAGCGGCCTATCTCTACAACTTTCTTTTTTTCGTCAAGTGGCCCCAGCCGCTGGAAGAGAGGGGCCGAGACATCTCCATCTGCCTCCTGGGGCCTGATCCGTTTGAGAATGCATTTAGGCAGGTCGAAGGAAGGCACCTCCCTGGAGGCGGGATTCTGACCGTTCTCAGGCTTGCCGAAACGGAGATGGTGACAACGTCCGGATGCAGCCTCTTGTTTCTCTCCAGGGAACTCGACGAGAGGGTGGTAAGAGAGGTCCTGGCGCGTCTGAAGGGGCTGCCGGTCCTCACGGTCTCAGACCGCCCCGGGTTTCTCGCCAATGGTGGAATGATAGAGCTGGTGACCGTAGAGGAAAGGGTCAGGTGGAGGATCCACCTCGGACACGTGAAGTCGTCGGGGCTGGGCCTTTCGAGCCAACTGCTCCGGAACGCGCTGGACGTGGAGGAGTGAGGAGATGAGGCGGGCTACGCTCTCCAACAGCATCGGCAAACGGGTCCTGTGGGTCCTCATGTCTGCCTGCTTCATCGCCTTCTTTACCACTTCTGTTGTCTTCTCTCTCATAGCCGCGAGAGAGACCTACAACGGCTACCGCCAGGATCTCCTCTCCTTGGCCCAGGTGATCGGTACGAATTGCAAGGCGGCCCTGGTGTTCGGCCTGCCCGACGACGCGGAGACCATATTGAAGGGCCTCGCTGCAAAGCCGTCCATAGTGTCTGCCGCCATTCTGGACAAAGATTGCCGCGTCTTCACGCTTCACGGAAAGACCGGTGGAAGGGAGGTCATATACAAGCGGCTGGCAAGGCGCGGCAAGGGGTGCAGCCTGATAGACGGGCACCTCTTCGCACATCATCCAGTGGAGTTAGAGGGCAAGAGGATGGGAACCATCGTCCTTGAGGATGATCTCAAGGGGCTGAGGGCCATGTTGAAGAGGTTTGTTCTCTTCACCTCCCTTCTGCTCGCCCTTTTGATGTTTCTATTCTACTTTCTTTCCAAGGGATTCCAGCGGTTCATCATCAGGCCTATCCTTGATCTCACCAATGCGGTGCAGAGCGTGGCATATACCCACGATTACTCCGTGCGCATAGAGTCCGACCGGCAGGATGAGCTCGGGATCCTGATAACCTCGTTCAACTACATGTTGAACCAGGTGGAGAAGAAGGAGTCCTTGCTGCGCGCCAGCAGACAGAAGTTCCTGGCGGTATTCAACCAGTCCTTCCAGTTCGTGGCCGTGATCGCCCTGGACGGGGAGCTCCTGGATGTGAACGACACCACCTTGGCCTTCTGCGGAAAGACCAGGGACGAGCTCCTTGGGTGCGACCTCGTCGATGCCCCCTGGTGGCCAGATGATCCCGCCATGCGGGAGCGGGTGAGCAAGGCCGTATCGGCTGCTGCCGAGGATAACTGGACCCGATTCGAGGCCATCTGGCGCGACTTCAGGGGCGAGCGGTATTACGTGGACTGTTCTTTCAAGCCCGTCAACGATCCAGAGACGGGCGAGCTGGATTACGTGATCATGGAGGGGCGAGACATCTCTCCGATAAAGAGCGCGCAGGAGGCCCTCAGGCTCAGTGAGACCAAGTTCAGGGAGCTCTTTAACAGCTCTATAGATGCCATCTTGATAATAGAGGAGGGGCTGGTCACAGACTCCAACAAGAAGGGATTCGAGCTCTTCGGCCTCTCGCCTATGGAGATGATGGGGAAGAGGCTGTCCGACCTCCTCGAGCCGGTGGAGGATGAGGCCGAGGAGGGGGCCGAAGAGAGATTGCGGCAGGCCCTGGAGGGAGAGACCGTGGTTTTCGAGGCAGTGGCTCAGTGCCGCGGCAGGCCCGGGAAGTGTTATGTCGAAGTGAGGATGCACAGGGTCTTTCTCGGAGAGGCCGATGCCATACAGGTGATCGTACGCGACATAACCGACAAGAAGGAGTACGAGGTGGAGCTCAACCGCCTGGCTTCCGCGGTCCGGCATGCAGCAGAGGCCATCGTGATTATGGACCGGGACGGCAGGGTGGTGTATGCCAATCCGGCATTCGGCCGCATTTCCGGGTATGAGCAGGAGGAGGTGATAGGAGAACGTCCGCGCTTCTTGGCTGACGCTATCACTGGTGAGACCGTGTTCGGCTCCATCTGGAAGATGGTCAACCAGGGGAAGGTATGGACTGGTCGGCTGGTGGGCCACCGGGCCGACGGCAGCGTGGTGGATTGCGACGCCACCTTCTCTCCAATCTTCTCGTCATCAAGCAGGATAGCGGGTTTCGTTGCGGTGCTGAGGGACATCACGGAGCAACTGAAGATGGAAGAGAAGATGCGCCAGACCCAGAAGCTGGAGGCCATAGGCACCCTTGCCGGAGGAATAGCCCACGACTTCAACAATATATTGGCTGCGATCTTCGGCAACGCCGAGCTGGCAATGGAATACGCTGACGACGCCGAGAAGGTGCGTGATCTCCTGGAGCGGCTGCTCAGGTCTGCGGCCAGGGCGCGGGACCTGGTGCTTCAGATACTGACCTTCAGCCGTCAGAAGGAGGGGCGGCCGCGGCCGGTCATGATAAAGAGTATGGTCAAGGAGGCCTTGAAGCTCATAAAATCGACCTTTCCCTCGTCGATCGAGATCCGAAGCTACATCTCTTCCGATGCCCTGGTTATATCGGATCCAGTCCATATCCACCAGATCGTGATGAATCTCTGCACCAATGCAGCCCATGCAATGGGGGAGAAGGGCGGGACCCTGACCGTCCGCCTTGAAGACGTCGGACGAGAAGAGGTGGGAGATAGGGCCGGGCAGGGCAGGTACGTTTGCTTCACGGTGGAGGATACAGGAGAGGGGATACCGAAGGAGCTCTTAGACAAGATCTTCGACCCCTTTTTCACCACCAAACCCGAGGGAGAGGGGACCGGGCTGGGGCTCTCCATCGTCCACGGCATAGTCAAGGGAGCAGGCGGGGACATAACCGTCGAATCTGAAGTGGGCAAGGGAACCGTGTTCAAGGTCTTCCTGCCTGTGGCCGAGAGCGCAAAGGCTTCGGCCGAGGATAGCGGAGAGGAGGTCGCCTCTGGCGGGAGAGGGCGTATACTGCTGGTGGACGACGAGGAGATGATCCTGGAGACGTGTGCAGAGCTCCTGGAACGGTTGGGATACAGCGTAGATACCGCCGAGACCGGCATGAAGGCCCTGGAGCTGTTCAGGAGCGATCCGTCTGGTTACAACATTGTCATAACAGATCTCAGTATGCCGAGGATGAATGGGTTCGAGCTGGCAAGGCTCCTCAAGGCGGACAGGCCGGACCTCGTGGTGGTGCTCAGCACCGGCTATCTCTCTGGCAAGTTGCGCAACTCCATCCCTGAAGACCTCATAGACGCGGTGCTCCAGAAGCCATTCAAGAGCTCGGAGATAGCATCCGTCTTGAACCGCCTCCCTTCGTAAACTTTCCCCAAACTACATTTTCGTATTTTTATTTCATCAAAAGATTACCAAATTGTAATAAAAATTCAAAAATGAATT
>WFVQ01000152.1 GCA_015491585.1 Deltaproteobacteria bacterium | reverse complement strand
AAGCTGGACATCAGCTTAACCTTCCTGGCAGTTGCTCCTCTGCCCTGCCTCTGGAGGCGGGCCTGTGATTGGGTGATGCCCTTGACGGTTCTCTTTGGTATAGTGAGGCACCGGCGGCTTGCCGGTGTATTCCCCGTGTTTTCCAGGAGGTCTATCAGGGGCTATGGCCGCTTCTGCTCATAATTCTTCCCATCCGCTTCTGCTTGCAGTCACTGGGGCCAGCGGCACCCTTTATGCCCTGAAGTTCCTGGAAGTGATGAGAGAGGTGGGTCAGGAGGCGCATCTGGTGATCTCTGATGCAGGCGCCCAGGTCGCGGCGTTGGAGCTGGGGCCTGGCGCAGTGCCGGAAATGGAGGAGCTCGCCGCAGAGGTGTACGACTTCCGGGATTTCACCGCCCGTCCGGCCAGCGGCTCGGCCCGGTGGCGGGCTATGGTGGTGCTTCCCTGCACTATGGGCACTCTGGCGGCTATAGCCGGGGGCATCTCCTCGAACCTGATTCACCGCGCGGCAGACTGTTTTCTCAAGGAGGGGCGGCCGCTGATCCTGGCCGTGCGCGAGGCCCCGTTCAACCGCACCCATCTGGAGAACATGCTGAGGTGTCACGACGCGGGTGCGACCATCTTTCCGGCAATGCCCAGCTTTTATCACAAGCCAGCGGGGCTCCACGAGATGGCCCGGTTTTTTGCCGGCAGGATAGCGCAATTCCTGGGTTTCGATGTCGAGATCGATAGGTGGGAGGGGCCGTGAGCATGTTGGCAAAGGTCAAGGTCTTCCTGGAGATGATAAAGTTCGAGCACACTGTGTTCGCGCTGCCTTTCGCCTTTCTGGGGGCGTTTCTGGCGGCCGGGGGCGTGCCTCCAGTGGAGAAGTGCGTCTGGATACTCGTGGCGATGGTAGGTGCGAGGACCGCGGCTATGGGGTTCAACAGGATCGTGGACCGGAGGTTCGACGCCATGAATCCCAGGACCAAGGACCGCGCAATTCCCAAGGGAGAGATAGGCGTGGCAGAGGCATGGATTCTGGTGTTGCTCTCCGCCGGGGTCTTCTTCGCTGCGGCCTATATGCTCAATCCCCTGGCCTTCCGGCTTTCGCCGGTGGTGCTCGGTATCACTCTCGCCTACTCATATACGAAGCGCTTTACCGCCTGGTGCCACCTCTTCCTTGGCTTCGCCATAGGGCTGGCTCCCAGTGCTGGTTGGATTGCGGTGAATGGGAGCTGGAGCGTGCTTCCTGGCCTGGTGACCTTGGGGGTCATGTTCTGGGTGGCAGGGTTCGATATCCTCTATGCCTGCATGGACGCGGAGTTCGACCGGAATGTTGGCCTCCACTCCATTCCGGCGTGGCTTGGAATCAGGCGGGCCTTTCTGCTCTCTGCCGTCTTCCATCTGGTGGCCTTTGCGGTCTTCTGTTACGTAGGGTTTTACGCTCACCTCAACTGGATCTACTTCGCTGGGCTGGGGGCGGTATCCATCTTCTTCGTGATGCAACGGATGGCTGTGCGGCCAGATGACCTCTCCAGGATGGACATGGCGTTCTTCACCCTCAACGGTGCGGTCAGCATGGTGATGTTCGTGGCCACGGCCGCGGCGCTGCTGGTTGGTTAGGGGGTTGAAGTGGGCAGGACTTCGGTTTCGGCACGGGTGGTGGAAAACAGGCCCATTGCCCCAGGGATTTACCGTATGGGAATCGAGGCCCCGTGGGCCGATGGCCTGGTCATGCCCGGGCAGTTTTGCATGTTGCAGGCCGCCTGCCCAGGCTCATCCGATCCCCTCCTCAAGCGCCCTCTCTCTGTTCACGATGCAGAAGATGGGGTGGCCTGGTTCCTCTACCGGGTGGTTGGGAAGGGCACCGGCCTACTGGCCCGTCTTGTCAAGGGAGACATGGTGGCGGCCGTGGGGCCGCTGGGCCAGCCTTTCCCTTCTCTCGCTGGCAGGAGGGTGGTGTTTGTCGCAGGGGGCATGGGCGTGGCCCCGCTGCCCCTTCTGGCCAGGCGGCGAAGAGTGATGAAGGTGCTTTTGGGGGCCAGAAGAGAGGAGGAACTGGCGGTCTTGGATGTGTTAGACTTGCCGGGAATCGAGGTGGAAATAGCCACTGAGGACGGATCCGTGGGGCACAAGGGGCTGGTAACGGATCTGTTGCCTCCCTTCTTGGAGGGCGGGGTGGAAGCGGTGTTCACGTGCGGCCCAATGCCGATGATGCGGGAGGTCAGCCGCATGTGCGGAGCCAGGGGAACCGCCTGCTGGGCCTCCCTGGAGGCAGCGATGGCGTGCGGCTCCGGCCTGTGCATGGGGTGTGCCGTCAGGAAGGCGGGCGGCGGTTATCTCCATGTCTGTTCAGATGGTCCGGTTGTGGACGCTGCGGTGATCGCGTGGGGCTGAAGGGGGATATGGGGGCAATGAGCGTTGATATGTCAGTGGAATTGGGCGGGCTCAAGCTCTCCAATCCCGTCCTGCTGGCCTCGGGAACGTGCGGCTATGGCTTAGAGCTCACCCCGTTTCTCGATTTGAGGCGGGTGGGAGGCGTGGTGGTCAAGGGGATATCCCTGGAGCCGCGGGACGGCAATCCCCCGCCGCGCCTGGCCGAGACTCCTTGTGGCCTGCTCAACTCCATCGGCTTGGAGAACGTCGGAGCAGAGAGGTTCCTCTCCTCCAGGCTGCCCCAGCTCCTCGCCACCGGCGCCACGGTGATCGTGAACATATTGGGGAGCTCGGCTGAGGAGTATGCTGCCATAGCGGCACGGCTGAGGGATGCGGAAGGAATATCGGCCCTGGAGGTGAACATATCGTGTCCCAACGTCAAGGCCGGAGGCGTGGCCTTCGGGCAGGACCCCAGAGCTGCGGCGCAAGTGGTGGAAGCAGTGAGGAAGGAGTGGGGGCGGACGCTCATCGTGAAGCTGTCGCCCAACGTCACAGACGTAACCGAGATAGCCAGGGCGGTGGAGGCGGCCGGGGCCGATGCTGTCTCCCTGATAAACACCCTGCTGGGCATGGCCATAGACGTGGAACAGCGCAGGCCGGTGCTGGCAAACACCTTTGGCGGGCTCTCCGGGCCGGCGATAAGGCCGGTGGCGGTGAGGATGGTGTGGCAGACCGTGAGGGCGGTGAAGATCCCGGTGATAGGGATCGGCGGGATCGCCTCGGCGCGGGATGCCTTGGAGTTCCTCTTGGCTGGCGCCTCCGCTGTCCAGGTGGGCACTGCAACGCTGGCCGATCCCGGTGCCGCGGCAAGGATAGTCGAAGGCATAGAGGAGTACATGGCACGGCATTCCATCACTTCGGTGTCAGGGCTTGCCATAGGGCAGGTCCCAGGGCGTAGGGCGGGAGCCCGGTTTGTTTGGAGGCTGCAATGAATAGGTTTTTCCGCGGTTTTGCGCTACATGCGGCGCTTCTCTTGTGTCTGTCCCTCCTGCCTGCTGTCTTGAACGCTGGCAGCGGCCCCGTCATCTCCATAGTGGCCACGGCGGATCTTCAGAGCCAGGTCGCCCCAACCCGGAGCGGGGAGGGCGGCATGGCGAGGGTGGCTTCCATAGCCGCCGAGGCCAGGAGGGCCTCGGACGGTACGCTGATGGTCTCCACTGGAGACGACCTCATGGGCATCTTCTATTCGGTCTTCAAGGGCGTTGTTGAGATAGAGGCCATGAACCTGGCCGGCTACGACGTGGTCACCCCAGGCAACCACGAGTTCGACCAGGGGGTGGATACCTATGCTGAAGCCCTGTCAAAGGCCAGGTTTTCCGTTGTCTCCTCCAACTTGAGGATCGCCCATGCAGGCCTGGCGGGCAAGGTGAAGCCCTACGTGGTCAAGGATGTGGCAGGCGTCAAGGTGGGGCTCTTCGGTCTCATGACGCCGGATCTCGTCCGCGTTAGCAATGTAGGCGACGCGGTGCGGGTCGATGGAGACGTGGTGGCATGGGCGAGGAAGATGGTCTCTGCGCTGAGAAACGAGGAGAAGGTGGACATGGTGGTGGCGCTCACCCATGTGGGCACGCAACTCGACAGGGAGATCGCCTCGAGGGTGAGCGGGATCGACGTGATAGTGGGAGGCCATAGCCACGAATACGTCCACGAGGTGGTTGATGGGCCTGGCGGCTGGAAGACGGTGGTGGTCCAGGCCGGGGCCGGCGGAAGGGAGGTGGGAGTCCTGACCTTTGTATTCGATGGAGGTGTGCGGGCTGCCAAGTGGAGGCTGGTCAAGGCCGGGTCCGGAGTGGAGCAGAAGCCAGAGGTTAAGCGGTATCTGGCGCCTTATATCGAGAAATTCCGCAATATACTGGGCCATCCCGTGGGCGAGAGCAAGGTGGGGCTGGACGCCAGGAAGGAGACGGTCAGGGCGGGCGAATCCAATATCGGGGACCTGATAGTGGACACATGGCTGGGCTGGTTCTGCCGTTCAGGCCCCTGCGTGGCACTGATGAACGGAGGCGGCATAAGGGGTGACCGCATCTATCCCAAGGGACCGCTCTCTTATAAGGACATCCTGGGGATCCATCCCTTCGGAAACACAGTCTTCGAGGTGCGGCTGACCGGTGCCCAGCTCAAGCAGGTCCTGGAGATAGGCGCATCCGCCCTGCGCCGAAGCGGTGACGGGTGCCCTGAGGAGCAGCGGACCTCGCCTGGAGGGTTTCTGCAGGTGGGTGGGTTGAGGATGGTGATCGACCCCTCGCGTCCTCCCTTCTGCGCGGAGTACGATGGAAGGGAACTCAAGAGGCTTCTCTCTCCGGGCGAGAGGGTGCGTAGGGTCCAGGTCCTGGTCGGCGGCATGTGGACCACCATAGATCCAGACCGGGAATACCGGGTCTATGTGAACTCGTGGCTCGCTTCGGGGGGCGACGGCTACTACCTGCTCAGGTCAGCCGGGGCCAAGGACACCACCGTGGCCATAACCGACATCCTTCTGGATTACGTCAAGAGAAACTCTCCCATCTCTCCGGCCACCGATGGGAGGATCTCCATACTCCGTTGAGCTATGGCCCGTCAGGAGGATGGCTGCAAGAGCTTGAAGCCTGTGGCAGGATCGGTGAGGCGGCGGGCACCAGGGGCATCCAGTTCGTTTATCACCACCTCCATCACCAGCCAGACCTTTACTCCTGCGCGGGCGCATCCAGTCACGCTTTTCCCGTTCCTGCCGCACGAGATGTGGAGGTGGAGGAGGGGCCGCCCCTCCTCGTCAGGGAAGACAGTCCCAGTGCCGTGGGCCTCGTGCACGTCGTCGAGGGTGAGGACCATTGGGACCACCTTCTCGGCCCTGCCGTCCTCTGGCCCGACTATCAATCGGCTGCCTGCATCGACGCCTCCAACCACTGTCACGGTGGCGGCAGCGATCCCCATGCTGGAGCAGAACTTCTCTATGGCCTCGTGGAGGACCTCGCCGTCTTCGAGTCTGAGCACGAAGCTCCTGCCGCTGGCTGCCTCGCACCATTTCATGGCCTTTCCTCCTTGAAATTTTCCCAATATACAGCATAGTTTCTCAATGTTCACCGCTTTGTCCGCATATTCCAGGAGGTGTTAATTGCCTAGGGCGGTCCTTTTCGACATGGATGGGGTGATTTTGGACAGCATGCGGTTCCATGTTGCGGCGTGGCGCCGTGCAATGGAGGAGTTCGGCCTCTCTGTGGATGAGAACCTGCTCTATCTCCATGAGGGAGCCATTGAGCCTGACACTGCTGTCAGGATCTTCTGCGACAACGGCTGCACCATGGACGAGGCCACCTTTGCCGCGATACTGGCGAGGCAGATGGAGATATTCTCCACCGAGTTCAGGCCCAGGGTCAGGCCATACCCGGCGGCCTACAGCCTGGTGGAGCGGTTGAAGCGCGAGGGATGGCGGCTGGCGGTGGTTACCAGCTCTCACAGCAGGGTGCTCCAGGAGACGCTTCCGCCGGAACTCGCCGGTTCGATGGATTCCATAGTCACTGGAGACAGGGTAGAGCGGCGCAAGCCCCATCCAGATCCCTACCTGGCCGCCATGTCCAGCCTGGGGGTAGGGCCTGCGGAATGCGTGGTGGTGGAGAACGCTCCGGCCGGGATAAGGGCAGCCAAGGCCGCTGGCGCTCACTGCGTGGCCATCACTACCACTCTGCCCCCGGATTGCCTCTCTGAGGCAGACGCCGTGGTTGAGAGCCACGAGGATGTCCTCGGTTCCATACAGGAAAGGAGGTGGAATGGCTGACTGCGAGGTGATCATCATCGGTTCAGGCACGTGCGTGCCCAGGAAGGAGAGGGCAGGGCCCGCTACGGTGATCCGTATGGACGGCGTGACGATACTGGTGGACAGCGCCGCCGGCACCTTGCGCCGCCTCGAGGAGAACTCCATTGCATGGACGGAAGTGGATTATGTATTTTATACCCATTTCCATCCTGACCATGTGGGAGAGTTGGTCCCTCTCATCTTTGCCACGCGCTACGCTTCAGGCTTCAACAGAAGCTGCCCAATCGAGGTGTTTGGGCCGGAAGGACTGCTGGAACTCCATGCGAACCTGAGGCGTGCCTTTGGAGAGTGGGTGGAGCCGGAGCCAGGCAAGCTGACACTAAACGAGATCCCCGTTTCCATGCCCGCATCCTTGCAACTGCCTCCTTTGGAGGTGAAGGCCGTGCATGTGGATCATACCCCACACAGCCTGGCATACCGTTTCATATCGAGCGGTGGGAAGACGGTGGTGGTGTCAGGCGACACCGGCTACTGCGAAGAGATCGTGGAACTTGCGAGGGAGGCCGATATGGTCGTTCTTGAATGTTCCCTGCCTGATAGTGTGGGTGTCTCTGGTCACCTCTCTCCTGAAAAAGTGGTCCGGATAGCGGAGAAAATTGGTGCGGCAAAGATATTATTAACCCATTTTTACCCAGAGGTTGAAAAAGAGCTTAGATCTTTAGAAGATAAAGACTGTTTTTTGATCGGAAGAGACGGGTTGCATGTAGAACTCGCCTAGGATATAGGCTGATAGTTTCGTTGAGGTGTATCTTTTTGCCCCGATCCGAAGTGTGATGGTATGTGTGGAATTGCTGGTATCGTAAGTTTTGATCCCAATGGCTGTTCTCTTGTTCCTAACGCCGAGAGGATGGCAGCCCGCATGGGGCGGCGTGGTCCAGATGATGAAGGCTTTTTGGCCGCCTACAGACAACTTTCCAAGAAAGCCGTGCCGCTGTCAGGGGATGCGACTCCCGAATTGGGCGCAAAGTTGCATTTCCATCCGCAGTCTCATGTAAGTTCTATCAGGGACCAGGCATGCTCCGTCGCCTTGGCCCATCGGAGGCTTTCCATTATAGACCTGAGCCCCTCTGGCCATCAGCCCATGTCAACGGAAGATGGCCGTTTTTGGATCGTTTACAACGGAGAGATCTACAATCATCAATATATAAGGAGTGAACTGGCCGAAAGTGGAGAGGAGTTTTTCGGCAACAGCGATACCGAAGTTCTTTTAAAGGCCTACAGGAGGTGGGGACGGGAATGTCTATCCCATCTAAATGGCATGTTCGCTTTCGTAATTTGGGATGATGTGGATAAGTGCCTCTTCTGTGCCAGGGATCGTATTGGTATCAAGCCTTTCTATTACTACTTTGGAGATCGCTTTTTTGTTTTCGCCTCTGATATAGCCGCTATTATTGCCAGCGGGCTATACACTCCTCAGCCAGATCTGGAGGGTCTGTATCACGCTTTGAGTTTTGGAGTGGCGCCGCGTCCGATGACAGCCTTTAAAGGAATAAAGGCGTTGGAACAGGGGCATTGGATGACCATTCCCCTGGACGGTAGCATTAAGAAAGAACGGTATTGGGACGTCCCCACTGGAACTCAGCGTCTTGACATGGAGAAAGATGAGGCCGCCTCGCTTATTAAGAGGCACTTAGAGGCCGCAGTGGAGAAACGGCTCGTGGCAGACGTGCCCGTGGGGACGTTTATGAGTGGGGGTATAGATTCCACGACCGTTTCCGCAATAGCATCCATGAAACATCCGGGGATAAAGGCTTTTACATTGGCGTTCAAGGAAGACAAAGAGCTCGATGAGTTGGCTCAGGCCAGCGCAACTGCCCGCATGTATCGTATGGATCATGTCGTGCAGAATGTGGCCGCTGAGTCCGTGATCGACCATCTGCAACAGATAGTGGAGTGCTATGAAGAGCCATTCTACGATATATCTCCCAACTATTTAATATCAAAATTAGTCGCGGAGAATGGCGTCAGGGTCGTGCTCAACGGGCTAGGTGGTGACGAGTTGTTCGGCGGCTATCCCTATTTCAAATGGGAAGGGCGATGGCGCCTACTTCAGAGGGTCCGGCCTCTTCTTTGGATCGCCAGCCATCTACCTATTGTGGGGCATCTTGGTGAAAGGCTTCGCAGGATAGCTGATACCCATACAGGAGATAGATTTGCTTCCAGTGTGAGATGTTTTTTTACGGATAGGGAGAAAAAGGCGCTTTTCCTTGATCAGAGTGTGCGTGATTTCGACACCGTGGAACGGATACATCAATTGTATGTTGGTGATCGTGAATTTTCCAGTGTGATAGAGGCTATTAGTTATATTGATTTGGTGAATTATATAGGAAACCATCATGTTTACCGTGTAGATAAGTTTACCATGTATTTTTCTTTGGAAGGGAGAATTCCGTTTCTGGATCATGAATTGGTGGAAATGGCATATACCATTCCAGATCACTGGAAGATCAGGGATGGACAAGGAAAGTATATATTGCGCGAGGTCGCTAAGGACTACATCCATCGTTCCTGTCTGGAGGCTCCAAAGAAGGGTTTTGATCTGCCGACGGATCGGTGGATGAGAGGGATCCTGGCCGATTTTGTGGCTGACAAACTTAGACTTCTGTGCGAGCGAGGGCTTTTTGACCCTTCGGCGGTATGGAAGGTGTTCAGGGAGTGGAAGGTGCGTGCACGCTCGTTCAGAAGTGTTTGGGAGCTGGTTTCTGTGGAGATGTGGTTCGAACTTTTTTTCGATTGATATGGTGGGGAGGAGCTGTGTACAAAGGGAAGAAGATTTGCGTAGTGGTGCCAGCATACAATGAGGAGAGTCAGATTGGCAAGGTCATCGAGACAATGCCAGACTTCGTGGATAAAATAGTCGTCGTAGACGACTGCAGTAGTGATACAACTCCCGATGTTGTGCTTGAATATCGGGAGAAGGACGCAAGGGTGATACTGCTCAGGAACGAAGTTAACCAAGGGGTTGGTGGGGCAATAGCCAATGGTTACAAGTGGGCCAGAGATAATGATATGGATGTGGCAGTGGTAATGGCTGGAGATGGGCAGATGGATCCCGACGACTTGCCTGGCCTGCTGGACCCTGTTGTCTCTGGAGAGGTCGACTATTCGAAGGGTAACAGGCTTGCGTCTGGTGAAGCGTTTCAGCTTATCCCTAAGGTTAGATTTTTTGGCAATGCAATTCTTTCTCTATTGACGAAAATAGCTTCGGGTTACTGGCACGTAGTAGATTCTCAAACAGGTTATACGGCCATAAACAAGAAAGCGCTGCACACCATAGATTGGGACAAGATGTACAAGCGCTACGGCCAGCCAAATGATCTGTTGATTAGGCTGAATATAGAGGGTTTTAAGGTTAGAGATGTTCCCATAAAACCAGTATACAATGTGGGAGAGAAGTCGGGGATAAAAATATACAAAGTCATATTTTCTATAGCTTTTCTGCTGTTCAAGGGGTTTTGGCGTCGGTTGTTCCAGAAATATGTCGTCCGTGACTTCCATCCCTTGGTGTTCTTTTATCTTTTGGGATTTGCCCTGCTGGCGATGAATGTCTTTTTTTTCTTTCACGTTATTTGGCTGTGGACACGTATGGGATATGCTCCTGAGATGTCTTCTCTGGCCTGGATGTTTACTTTTGCCACGGGGATGCAGTCTATTTTCTTCGGCATGTGGTTCGACATGGAGATCAATAAGGATTTGCGCTGATATATGGATTTTACCCACGCAGTTTATGCTCGCTTGCTGCAAACATTGTTGGAGCGCGGATACTCGTTTCTTACCTTCTCTGCCTATGCAAAAGAGGTGGAGAAGAGCGTGCCCGTGGTACTGCTTCGTCACGATGTGGACCGTTTACCTTCTCGTAGCGTAAAACTGGCCGAGCTGGAAGCGGAATATGGAGTGCGGAGTACCTATTTTTTTAGGGTCAAACCATGTTCCTTTTCCAAAGGTGCAATATCAAGGGTCATATCATTGGGACATGAAGTGGGTTATCACTATGAATCCCTCTCAGATGCTAAGGGAGATATGGAGGCGGGCTGGAATCTGTTCATAGAGGGGGTGCGGCGCTTTCACGAATTCGGCGGCATCTCTTCAATAGCCATGCATGGGCGTCCTTTCTCGCCCTGGGACAATAGAGATTTGTGGCGTCAATATGATTATAGGACGCTGGGCATCTTGATAGAGGCTTATCTCGATCTGGACTGGAATCGGTTTCTCTATTTCTCGGATACTGGGCGATCTTGGAGCATGGATGACAATATCCGTGATTTTCCAGAGGGTGTAAAGCCGCCGAAAGGGATTGCTTCTACCCACGATCTGATCGCCTTTCTTGACCGCCAACCACTGGATGTTGTGATCTCCACACATCCTGAGAGGTGGAGCCGTAGTTTCGCTGGATGGATTCAGGTGCTGGCTACTGACAAAGCCATTAACATCGCCAAACTTATTTTGAGAAAGGCAAGGAATGCGGATTTGAAATGAGAGGAAGATTTATGAGGTTGTTGGTGCTCAATTGTTACAGCAGAAATTCACTGGCAATAGTCAAGGCCTTGGATCCATCCATTGAAATTTTCGGAGGCGCAGTCGAGAGAGATAGCTATCTGTTGTGCAGGCCTGACCGATTCTTCCGACACAGAAGGATAAAGTCCATCGTACGTCACAGGAGCCCGTCAGATGATTTTGAGGGTTTTAAGAGTGACATTATAGAAATCTGCAGACGTCTAGAGATCGATGGTGTGATGGCATCCGGTACAGTGATAACTAACAGTCTTTCTATGGCGAAGCATGATATTGAGGCCGCTACAGGGGCGAAGGCGTTGGTAGAGGATTACAAAAAACTGGAGATGCTTACGGACAAATGGTTCACTTATGAGATGGCCCTGGAACTTGATATACCGGTTCCCCATTCTGTATTGCTGGATGGCACAGATAGTATGGATGACCGACTGGCGGAGTTGAGTTATCCCGTTGTGGCCAAACCGAGAAAGGCCTATGCTGCGATAGGGGTTCACTTTTTTTCCACCCATGATGACCTGCGAAAATGGCTGTCTGATATCAAGCTCGACGGAAGCTATATGGTCCAGGAGAAGGTGGATGGAGCCTTGCACGATGTGACATCCTGTGCACAACAGGGGAGGGTACTATCTCTTTTGTCCCAGCAGCGTTTGAAGAGCCTTTATGATTTCGGTGGAGGCGGGATAGTTAATATCACGACCGACGAACCTGAGCCTCGGGAATATGCCAGGCGCATCCTGGAGCACTTTAAATGGAACGGAGCGGCGGAGTTCGATTTCATGAAGACCGAGGATGGCAGATACTTTCTCATAGAGTGCAATCCAAAGATATGGGGGACCACTTTTTTGACGGTGGCCGCTGGCCTTAATGTGCCTCAGCAGACTGTGGACGTCTTTCTGGGCTCAGGCGATGTGCCAGCGAATGATGATTACGAGGTTGGGCTTCTGTACAGATGGCTTTTCCCTGAGTGTGTATTTAATTGGATACAGAGGCCACGCAACCTTTCCACGCTCAAAAGGAGGATTTCAGAAACTTTCGATAGGCATGGGGCAAAACGGGTTATGAGTAATTTGAATATCGCCGACATGCCCCATCTGGTGGGAATTATTCTGGATAAGGCAGAGTTGTGATTCCCACTTGCCATGCATAGTCGTTTGTCAGGAAGGAGTTATACATGCCCAAGGTTTTAGCCGTCAGTGCCAGCCTCCGCAATGCCAGGTGGGGCAAAGGGGTGGATAAGCTACTCGATCGGATCCGGTCGATAGAGAACGAGGACGAACTGTTGCGGTTCGTGGCGGATGAGGCCCAAGTCCACTACAAGCATTTTCTTGATGCGGGCAGAAAGGAAGGTTTGCCTTTTGAAACCATCTATCGCAATCTCAGGAAGACCGCTGGGGATCGCGGGCTGTGCAACTCCGAGGTGGGAATGACCGCTGCCCTTTGGGGAGCCGTGCAGAAAGGATGTGACATAGACTATGTACCCTTATCAAGCTTCTTTAGTCCAAAAGGGGAAGGGCGGGAGCTCGACGCACTCAAGGCCAAGATTATGGAGGCAGATGGACTTCTGCTGTGTACCCCCGTCTATTTTGGTGACAGGAGTTCTCTCGCAAGTGACCTCATAGAATTTATTCGCAAAGATATGGAGTTGATGCACCATTTGCGCGGCAAGCCTATGGCCGGTGTCGTGGTGGGTGCCAAGCGCAATGGAGGCCAGGAGACAACCTTAATCTATCAGCTTCTCGAGATGGTCGGCATAGGTATGCTTGGCCTTGGTAACGATACAGAGACCACCTCTCAATATGGAGGGACTATAGTGGCAGGAGATGTCGGAGAGGGGTCTAAGGATGAATATGGCCTAAGGACCGCAATAGGAACAGGACGGCGTATTGGGCGCATAGTCGTTGAATGTGCCCTTGCTCAAGGGGTACAGCTTATTGATGATCTGCGAGTGGCGTTCTGGATCCTTCAGGATACCGAGGATGGGTTCGCTATGCGACAGGTGGAGCGTCTCGTTCGGTCGGCGGAGGGGATGGATGCAGACATCTTGGAGCTTCATCGGCATCCAGTGACCAGATGTATGGCTTGTGATATCTGTCCTACCTCCGTTGGTCCAGATAAAGAGTATCGATGTATGATCAAGGTGCAAGATGATCCTCTCCACCGGTATCATGAACGGTTCCTGGATAGGGATCTCATAGTGCCAGTGGTCCTGTCAACCCAAAATAGGGCCGGGTTGCGCACCGTGTATCAACGTTTCATAGAGCGTACAAGATATCTCAGGCGGGGAGACTATTTGTTTACTGATGTGGCGATTATGCCACTGGTGTTTGAGGAGTTGGGGGCAAGTGAAAATATGTCCATGCGTATTTACACTTCCCTGATAAGGCATCACACAGTGTTGCTAAGACCAATCATCGGTTACATTCATCGTGGCACCCTTCTCAACGAAGATGAGCTTCCTGAAAGGTGGACAGAGGTATTGGAGCAGTGTCGAGGCTTGGCCGCTGGCAGGTTGTTTGCCCTGCTAAAATGTCCCAACGTGGTATCTTATAATCCTGTTGGATATATATTGTCGGCTGCCAAGGACCGGGAACTCTCGGTGCAAGAGAGGCGGCGAATCATTCAGGAGGATCGCCTCTACAGACAGAGAGAGGCGGCTCAGCGCAGACTTGGCATTGAAGTGTAGAGATGCTCCTTTCATCGTATGAACTACTCGAGGCCAGAGTGCCCTTGGTGAAGCCCTATGTCTTATCCTTCTGCACAGTGAAAGAGGTGGATTCCATAGTAGTGCGGTTCCATATGGATGATGGGAGGAGCGGATTTGCGGAAGTCGTACCATTACCTGGTTATTCTCACGAGACGCGAGAGTCCATACTGCACGATCTTCAGCGTATCTTGCCCAAG
Organism: Deltaproteobacteria bacterium; assembly: GCA_015491585.1. GTDB lineage: Bacteria > Desulfobacterota > Dissulfuribacteria > Dissulfuribacterales > S140-46 > S140-46. The sequence continues at coordinate 2,883 of WFVQ01000152.1, read as the reverse complement.
CTGATCGGATTGGATGCGGAAAGCCTTTTCATAAAGGCCTCTGCTTGGCTGGCTTCTTCACCTTTTGCTCTGTCTGCCCTTGTTACAGCACTTGAAGTGGCAACGGGGCAGGTGGTCTTTCCTGATCGTTTGGAAGTGCCTTTGTTGTCGGCGGTTTCGGCGAGCCGAGATGCCAGAAAGGTGCTCGATGCAGCCCTTGATGCTGTAGAGCAGGGTTTTAAGACAATCAAAGTTAAGGTGGGTAAGGACATAGAGGCGGATACCAGGTCGGCGCGCCTGTTGTTAGATGAGCTTCCGAGAGGGGTTAGTCTGCGCTTCGATGCAAATCAGGCCTACACTTACGAGGAGGCCAGCACCTTCTGCAGGGTGTTGGACCATCCGAGAAATTCGCTGGTGGAGCTGTTGGAACAACCGTTTGGCGTCCATGAAGATGGGTGGAGAATGTTTGAAAAGCTGACCGGAGAGATGAGCCATGTGCCCATGATGCTGGATGAGTCCATCGTCTCATCGGATGATATCGAGAGGGCCGCTAATGTGGGGGCTGCATTCGTAAAGTTGAAGTTGTTCAAACACCGTGGCCTGAGGGAGGTGTTGGCCTTGGCTCAGCGCGCTACGGAACTCGAAATGAGAACTGTGTTGGGAAATGGAGTTTCAACTGAGATAGGAAACATATTGGAGGGGATAGCCTTCATAACATCTGGCTTGTTTTATGGCGCCTCTGAAGGGAACGGTTTTGCCAAACTTAGCCAACGCGTTGTTTCTCCCTCTGTACAGCTTCAAAGAGGGAGGATGGTATGGCGGTCTGCAGGTGAGGGGCGTGAGCCCTGGAGTCTCGACAACAGCTTGTATAGGATGGTCGATCGAGGTTAGTAAGCTATACCCATAGGCTGGAGAATGATCAATGTGTGGAATTTTCGGGATGATATTGGGAGAAGAGTGTGGGTTGAACGTCGATGGAGCCAGAAAGGCCATCGACAAATTATTTCTTCTCTCTGAGTCAAGAGGCAAAGAGGCTGCGGGTCTGGCCCTTATCGCAGGAGAAACAGTGCAGGTTTTCAAACAGCCTTTGCCCGCGGCCAAATTGATAAAATTGCCCGAATATAAGAAGCTCTGGGCATCTTGTGGAAAAGGAGAGATAAGACCTCCTTTAGCTGTGATAGGACATTCCAGACTTGTAACGAACGGGCTTCAGGGCATATCCGCCAATAATCAACCTGTTGTGAAAGATGGAATAGTAGGCATACATAATGGAATCATAGTGAATGATGCCGCGTTATGGCAGGCAAATCCGGAGATAACGCGGATTTCTGAGGTGGATACAGAGGTTCTTTTAAGTCTGCTCAGGCTCTATCTGAAACGAGGATATGGATTAAAAAAGGCGCTGAGTACGACCTACAGCGAGATTGAAGGGGCCGCATCCGTAGCGCTTTTTTTTGAGGATCTTCCTGTAGTGGTGTTGGCAACAAATACAGGGTCTCTCTACACCGCCTCTAGTGAAAGCGGGAAGACTCATTTTTTTGCATCAGAGCAGTATATATTGCAGGAGTTTTTTTCCAAGACAAGGATAGAAAATGAGGTGGGCAAGTGCAATATATCCCATCTCAAACCAGGATCAGCACTCATTATAGATCTTAAAACTTCAAATGTTATGCCCTTTCGATTCGATCGTCCGTCCGATCAACTAGAAACTAAGAGTTCTATAGATGGTGCTCCTGGCGTCGTGAAATATCGCTTGTTGGATCTTTCGTCCAACGACGAAGAGCGAAGACGAAGGCTGCGGCGCTGCACAAGGTGTATTCTCCCTGAGACCTTTCCCATGATAAGTTTCGACGAGCAGGGAGTTTGCAATGTGTGCAGAGAATATAAGCGCATCGAGCTTAAGGGTGAGGAGGCGCTGCGGGACTTGGCGGAAAAGGTACGGAGGAACGATGGAACTCCTGACTGCGTCGTCGCCTTTAGTGGCGGCAGAGACAGTTCGTATATGTTGCACTATGTAAAACGGGAGTTAGGGCTTAATCCCGTTGCCTATTCTTATGATTGGGGAATGATAACAGATTTGGCCAGGCGCAATCAGGCACGGCTGACAGGCAAGTTGGGAGTGGAGCATATAATTGTCTCCGCAGATATAAAAGAGAAGCGAAAGAATATCAGGAGGAATGTGCTTGCATGGTTGAAACGGCCGTCTCTCGGTATGATTCCCCTTTTCATGGCAGGAGATAAACAATATTTCTATTATTTGGAACAGCTGAGACGTCGTTTCGGGGTGGAATTGGCATTTCTTGGTGGTAACCCCCTGGAAAAGACAGGCTTTAAGACCGGCTTTGCAGGGGTGCGCGAGAATGCCAGCGGCAGAACCTATGATATTTCTTCATTTCGGAAGCTGCAGATTGCTCTTTATTATGCGGGTCAGTTTCTGACAAATCCAGCATATTTGAACAAATCCCTTTTCGATACACTTCACGCCTTCTATTCTTCATATATCATGAAGCATAACTTTGTTTGGCTGTATCGCTATATTCCATGGGATGAGAAGAAGATAGATGAGGTTTTGCATAAAGAATATAACTGGGAGGTTGCTACTGATACCGACACTACTTGGCGTATAGGCGACGGTACAGCCGCCTTCTACAACTATATTTATTATACAGTCGCCGGTTTCAGCGAGAATGATGCTCTGAGAAGCAATCAGGTGAGGGAGGGGATGATAACCCGCGAGGAGGCCTTGAAGCTTGCAGAAAGGGATAATCAACCCCGTTATGCGTCGATGAGAGAATATGCCTATCTGGTGGGATTCGATCTGGACGAGGCTTTGTATGTAATAAATGCAATGCCTAAGCTATATTAATTGAATTTATATTCAACAATTGTTCCGCAATAATGAAA
>WFVQ01000151.1 GCA_015491585.1 Deltaproteobacteria bacterium | reverse complement strand
ATGGAGAGGTGGATTTGATGACCCCCAACTTGGCAGAGGCGGAGGCGATGACCGGCCTTGTCAGGGAGCGGGACGGTGTGGAGGCCATATTGGAGGCCCTGCGCGCGAGGTTCGGATGCCGCGCAGGCGTGGTGGTCACCTTGGGCCCTGGAGGAATGGCCTATCTCGGTGGCAGTGGTAAGCCCGCTACCGTCCCGACCCTCGCCCGTGAGGTCTTCGACGTTACAGGAGCTGGAGATACGGCCGTGGCGGCAATAGCCCTCTCCCTGGCCGCTGGCCTGTCCCTTGACCAGGCCGTGGCGGTGGCCAATGCGGCGGCAGGGGTGGTGGTGGGCAAGATGGGCACGGCCCTGGCCTCGGTGTCCGAGGTGGAGGCCATGCTCAGGGAACTGGCCCAGGTGCCAGGCGGTGGAGGAAGATGAGCCAACTGAGGGAGCCGGAGAAGGGACGGCTGGTGTTCAGCGTCTTTGCCGCCGACGGCGCCCTCGTGGATGCCGCTCTGGACCGGGTCGCCTCCAGATGGGGGCCGCTGGATGAGGTGGGACCTCTGATCCCCTTTCCCAGGACCAGGTATTACGAGAAGGAGTTCGGCCACCCGCTGGTGCGCCGGTTCGCGGTGGCAGCGCCGCTTGTCGGCCAGGAAATGCTGGTGGAGGTGAAGGTCAGATGCGTCTCCCTGGAGGAGGAGATGTCCGAGGATGGGAGGCGCAAGGCGAACATAGATCCCGGTCTCCTGACCCTGGAGCGGTTGGTCCTTGCAACCGGCAAGAACTACGTTCACCGGATCTACCTTGGCAGAGGGGTCTTCGCCGATTTGACCCTCGTTTACGGAAAGGGCGGGTTCAGGCCCCTGGAGTGGACCTATCCCGACTATGCGGCGCCCACCTCACTTGCCTGGTGGAACCGGGCCCGCGAAGGGCTGAGGTCGGCGTTGAGAGAATCGAGGCGGGAGGGGAAGGAGGAGTGATGGAGCACTCTGTCAGAAGTATGACCAGCTACTGCAGGCTGGAAGAGGAGCGGGGCGACTGGAAGCTATACCTGGAGCTGAGATCGGTCAACAGCCGGTTCCTGGACCTCCATCTCAGGATGCCGAGATGGCTCAATCCGGTGGAGGAGCAGATCCGCAGGCTGGTGAGGGAACGGCTCGGCCGGGGCAGGGTGGAGCTTACCATCCGCCTGGAGGGTGAGTCTGCGCCGCCGCCCAGCGTCAGGTGCGACCTGGCCTTCGCCAAGGGCTGCAAAGAAGCCCTTGAATCACTCGCCTCGGAGCTGGATATCGATCCCGGCCTCGATGCAGCCTCGCTGGTCTCCCTATTCAGGGACGTTATAGTGGTGGAGGAGCAGGAATACGATACCGAGGCCGCATGGAAGGCCTTGGAACCGTCGTTGTCCCGCTGTCTGGACACGGCGGTCGCCATGTCCTTGAGGGAGGGCGCAAATCTCCAGTCCGACCTGGCCGGCCGTCTCGCCTTTATCGAGGAGCGGCTGGCGGAGATCGAGGCCCTCTTCTCCCAGAAGAGCGGGGAGCTCTTTTCCAAATTGCGCGATCGTCTGAAGAGGGTTATAGTTGACACCCCTCTTGACGAGGGGCGCATCCTCCAGGAGGCCGCCCTCCTGGCCGACCGCCTCGATATCACCGAGGAGCTCGTGAGGGCCAGGAGCCATATAGCCCAGTTCCGCTCGCTGTTCAGCAAGGGCGGCGGGGTGGGGCGCACCATGGATTTTCTGCTTCAGGAGCTGTTCAGGGAGGTGAATACCATCGCCTCTAAGAGTCAGGACAGCGCCATCGCCCATTTTGTTGTTGACATCAAGGGTGAACTTGAGAAGATGAGAGAACAGGTGCAAAATATAGTATAGATTCGAGGCCTTTTAGTTTATCAGGAGTTTTTACCATGAGTTGCAAGTGTAAATTGTTGAATATCGGATTCGGGAATTCCATCGTGGCGGAGCGGGTGGTGGCCATAGTCAATCCCTCTTCCGCTCCCATGAAGCGCCTTAGGGAAGAGGCCAAGCACAACAGCCGCTTGATAGACGCCACCCAAGGCAGGCGTACCCGTTCCATCATAATAACCGACAGCAATCACGTCATATTGTCGGCCATCCAGTCAGAAACCATAGGCCAGCGGTTGAGCGCCGACCTGTTGAGCAAGGCCACCGAGGAGCACGACTCCAAGGAAAAGGATTGATCCCGTTCGGGCGGCGGGGCGCCCCGCTGCCCGGTCCTCTCAAATCCATGACCAAGGGAGACCTCTTCATAGTCTCTGCTCCGTCTGGTGCGGGGAAGAGCACCATTTTGAGAAACGTGCTCTCCAGGATGGACGGCATCGCCTTCTCCATCTCCCACACGACCCGCCCCATGAGGGCAGGAGAACAGGAGGGGGTGGACTACTTCTTCGTGTCGCAGGAGAGGTTCCAGGAGATGGTGAGGCAGAATGCCTTCCTCGAGTGGGCCGAAGTCCACGGCAACTTCTACGGCACTAGCAAGGGGTTTGTTGAGGAGGTCCGCTCCAGCGGCAGGGACGTGGTCTTGGACATAGACGTGCAGGGGGCCTTCCAGGTAAAAGAGAAGGTGCCCGATGCGGTGCTGGTATTCGTGCTCCCTCCGTCGATGGAAGAGCTGGAGCGGAGGCTCAGGCGCCGCGGCACCGAAGACGATTCCACCATATCCCTGCGGCTCGCCAACGCCAGAGCGGAGCTCGAGGCGGTTTCCAGATATGACTTTATAGTCGTGAACGACGAGCTGGAGAGGGCGGTGCAGGGTATGGAGGCCATCATCCTCTCAAGGCGCCTATCTGCGCGCCGTATGCTTCCCATTCTCCCAGAGGAGTTCCGGTAGTGCTCCTTGGAGAGGATTCGGCCCCCTCGCCAGGGCCGAACCGGGATAGCCTATGAAGATCTGGGGAATCCATCCGGTGGAAGAGCTCTTGAGGGTCAGGCCGGCGGCCCTGAGAAAGGTATGGGTGCTGCCCGGTTTCGGCCGCAAGAGGCATCAGGAGCGGTTGCTGCGCCGCCTCGCCGGGACAGGGGTAGAACCGGGAGTCTCCCGCGGGTTTTCCCAGGACATGGTCCCGGCCGGGGCGGCCCATCAGGGGATAGTGGCGGAGGTGGAGCCCTTTTGGGAGGCGGACTTCGATGCCCTCGATCCCGGCGGCCGTGACGTCTTCGTGGCCTGCGACCACCTGGAGGATCCCCACAACCTCGGCGCGGTGTTGCGCTCTTGCTCGGCATTCGGCGTCAAGGGGGTGATTTTGCCAAGGCGCCGGAGCGCTGTTATAAATGGTACGGTTGTAAAGGCCTCCAGCGGAGGGATCTTCTACTTGGACGTGTACCGTGTCCCCAATGTGGTGAATGCGCTCAGGACCTTGGGCGAGCGCGGCGTGGAGGTGGCTGGCCTCTCTCCTGATGGGGACGTGCCGCTCTCGTCCTTCCGCAGTCAGGGGCCCGTTCTGCTGGTGCTGGGCGCAGAGGGGCGGGGGCTCAGGCCGCTGGTGAAGCGGTGGTGTCACCGCCTGCTCCAGATCCCTATGGCCAGGGAGGTGGGGTCGCTGAACGTCTCTGTGACAGCCGGTATCGCCCTGTATCACATCTGCGGCCTTGCCGGTGGAGGCGTTGGCCATGCCTGAGATGTACGGGGCCTACAGGGTCCTCAGCAAGGGGTTGTACTGCGTCACCATGCCGGCCTGGGCCTGCTGGGCATGGCTCGAAGGAGCGGACGGCATGGTCCAAGGGCGGCTTGGCGGGCTGGACCGCAGGGTCGCTGAGGCGGCGCCATACGACTTGTGGCTGCACGCGGTGTCAGTAGGAGAGGTCGCTGCGGCAGAGGCGGTGGTCGAGGCGGTCGAGGCCAGGCGGCCAGACGTCAAGATCGTGGTATCCTCCACCACTCCGGCTGGATATGCCAAGGCCCTGACCTCCCTGGGGAAGAGGTGTGTGGTGATCCCGTTTCCCTTGGATTTCCCCCAGGTCGTGAACCGGGTGCTCTCCACCTTGAGGCCTAAGGTTTACGCCTCGATAGAGACCGAGCTATGGCCCAACCTGCTGGAGTCCTTGAGGGAGGCCGGGACGGCTACAGTGCTGCTCAACGGGAGGATCTCCGCCCGTTCCTTTCCGAGATACAAGAGGATCAGGCCCCTGGTCTCGCGCCTGCTGTCGGGTTTTCGGAGGATAGCCGCCATCAGCGATGTGTCGGCCCAGCGGCTTCAGCAGCTCGGCGCAGATCCAGGCGCCATCACGGTGGTTGGGAACGCCAAGTTCGAGGCCCTGTTGAGACGTCCGGACCGGGCAAGGGCCGATGCCCTCAGGGAGCGGATAGGGATAGAGCCCGGCGTCAGGGTGATGGTGGCGGGAAGCATCAGGGGCAACGAGGGTGAACTGGTCCTGGCCACTTACAGCCGGCTGGTGGAGAGGTTCCCCGACCTGCATCTCTTCCTGGTTCCGCGCCATATGAGACGGGTGCCGTATTTAAGGAGGCGCCTGAGAAAGTCCGGTTTCGCGTTCAGGCCCTGGAGTCAGGTGGAGCAGGAAGGGCTGGGCGGTATCAGGGTGGTCCTTGTGGATCTTATAGGCCCGCTCTACGAGCTGTACGGCCTGGCCGACCTCGCATTCGTAGGTGGCTCTCTGGTGCCCAAAGGGGGACAGAACGTCATGGAACCGGCTTCGTGGCGGTGCCCGGTGCTTTTTGGGCCACATACCGAAAACTTCGAGGACGCCACATCCGCGCTCCTCTCGTTCGAGGGGGGATGGGAGGTCGCCACTGCCGAGGAGTTGACGTCGGCTGCCACGCGTCTCCTGGAGGATCCTGAACTTAGGAGGAGGATGGGAGAGCGAGCCCACCGGGCGCTCGGCGACTTGTCGGCTGATGCGGCCTCGCGGCAGGCCGAGGTGCTCCTCGAGGTCTTAGACGGCACCAGGCCTTGAGTTTCTATTGATCCTTAAAATGTGGCGATTCCGGCCGAATTGGGTTAACTTGTCCTAAAAAGGGCGGGGTGGTTATGAGTTTCCAGGCAAGTTCCGAATATTTCAAGGCACTTGTGGAATCCATGGAGGATCTGGTCTATGTGTGCGGGCCGAACTTCGTGGTGGAGTACATGAACCCCGCCATTGAGGAGTATCTCGGCCGCTCCGCAGTGGGCGAACACTGCCACAAAGCCTTCTTCGGTTCTCCTGTCCCCTGTGCATGGTGCAGGCACAGCGACGTCATCATGGTGGGCAGGAGCGTGAGGCAGGAGATCACCTGCCCCAACGACGGCAGGCGCTATTCGGTCGTCTGCACGCCGGTCAAGCTGCCCGACAGGGTGGTCAGCCTGAACATCCTGCGGGACATAACCGAGCTCAGGAAGGCCCAGCGCAGGCTGGATGAGGACGCCGCCAGGCTCCTCCTGGGCACGTCTGCGCCTCGGACGGAGGATGTGGCCGAGGCCGGTCCTTCTACCAGGGAAGTGGATAATGGACCCGTAAAGGGCACGGTCATGGTGGTGGACGACGAGCCCCTGCTGAGGGAGCTGTTGGCGGACATGCTCTCCAACCTCGGATATCAGACCATCTTGATCGACAGCGGCGAGGCGGCCCTGGAGTTCTACGGCAAGCATGCCGGAGAGATAGATGCGGTGATCCTGGACGTGATAATGACCGGGATGAGCGGTCTTGAGACCTTCAAGCAACTCCAGGAGATGGATCCAGGTGTCAAGGTCCTCATGGCCAGCGGCTACGTTGAGAAGGCGAGACTGCGGCAGATGGAGGCTATGGGCGTCAAGGGCATACTGACCAAGCCGTTTTCGGTATCGGAGCTGAGTAACAAGCTGGGCAAGATACTGGCGCAACCGTAGTCCTTGTGCGGATTAGTGGTTGAGGGCGGTCTGCTCCAGGGCCAGCCATCCCAGGCCGAGGAGGGTGAGGTCCGGTATCACTTCGCCGATCTCGGGGCAGAGGGGCATCATGACCTGGGCCAGTCCTCCGGTGGCGACCACACCGCACTCCCCTCCCATCTCCATCCTGATCCTGTGAAGTATCTCCTTGGTCATTCCGGCGTGGCCCCACAGGAGGCCGTTTCGGATTGCGGTCTCGGTGTCTTGGGCCACGGCCGGGCCTGGGGCCAGGGTGACATCTATCATAGGCAGCTTTGCGGTTCCGCTGGCCAGGGCCTCGGCTCCTAACAGTAGCCCTGGAGCGATGACACCCCCTAGATATTCGCCCGTGAGGGATATGCAGTCGAATGTGGTGGCGGTACCATAGTCCACCACGACAAGCGGCCCTTGGCGCAGGCGCATGGCGCCATAGGCGTTGACCAGCCTGTCGGCACCGAGTTCGTGGGGCCGCTTGTATCTGACCTTGAGGGGCACTGGTAGGGTGGAGCCGGCCTTCAGGGGCTCCTTACCTATATAT
>WFVQ01000150.1 GCA_015491585.1 Deltaproteobacteria bacterium | reverse complement strand
TTCCCAGACCGTTCATCCCCCACGTCCTGGTACCAACCCAAAGGGCCAGGGCAAACGATGCGATCATTACCAGTGCCCTGGACGCAGAAGGTGAGAAGCCGGCGAGGCCGGCATAGACCAGGCCCGTTGCCAGAGCCGCGGCTGCCGCCATCTTCCTGCGGTCAACCAGGAGGAGCAGCCCTGGAACGAGCCCCAGCCCATGCATGACCAGGAACCCAACGAAGAGCGCAACCATCCCCATGTGGAGACCTGACACCGCCAGGATATGGCCGAGGCCCAGGCGCCTGAACGCCTCCTGCTCGCCGGTCATGAGCCACCCCTTCTCTCCCAGCAGCAGGGCGAGAGCCATACCAGCCTCACGAGACGGCATGTTGTCGAAAAAGATCCTGGCTATTCTCCAGCGGAGGGTCTCCAGATGCGCGGCCGCCACCTTCTCGCCGATAACCAGGAGCTGCGGACCCGGGACGCTTCCCTGGAAGAACACCCCTTTCCGTCTCCAGAACAACGCCCTGTCCGGCACTCCTGGAGTCTTCACCCTCCTTATCGGAGAGACCCGCGCCCTGAAACGGATGAGCCTCCCCGGCTCCAGGGCCAGTGGATCCATGCCGCGGGCATAGAGGAGCATACGCCCCCCTGCCCCGAGATCCCCGCCAGGTGTGTGCCTAGCCACCACATCCACCACCAGCCTGGCACCCGAAAGCGCGGGGGTGGCCAGGCCAGAGACCACCCCGCTGAACACCCCATCGCCGGGGCGGATGTCACCGTCATATACCGGCGTCACCAGGCGGAGCTGAAGCCATCCGGCAAGGAGAAGAAAGAGGGAGAGCGTCAGAGGCGCCGCCATCCCCGAGAAGAGGTGGCGGCGCAGGAGGTAGAGAGAGGAGACGAACAAGATCCCTCCCCACGGCCACCCACCGCCCATGCCAAGGGCGGCACCTGCCGCGAAGGCTGGCAACGAGGCCAGGAGCGGGGGCAACGGCCACCCCTCGCTCCCTCTGACCGTCTCCCTCAGCCACCTCCCAGACACGCGCCTACGGGCCGGCTAGGCAGTGCAGGGCCCCTTTTCCGTCAGCTGCACCTGGAAAATCCGCACGAACGGCAGACGAAGCAGCCGCCCTCGGCCTCCAGAGTGGCGCCGCAATCCGGACAATTGCCCACTGCCGGCTCCTGCCCCTCTATCTCCACCTGGACCACGCGGCTCAGGACCCTGGCCATGCCGTCGGGACAAGAAAGTATCTGGCCGCCGGCCTCCCAACCTGGGGAGGGGCAGCGGATACCGGCGAGCTGCTTCACGATGGACCGCACCTCGATGCCGGAACGAAGGGCCAGGGAGATCAGGCGGCTCTCCGCCTCCATCTGGCAGGCGGCACATCCACCGGCCTTTCCCATCTGGGCGAACACCTCGCAGATGTCGCGGTCGTCCCAGTTCACGGTGACATAAAGATTGCCACAGCCGGTCCTCACCCGTTCGGTGACTCCGCGGGTCCTGCTTGGCCGGGGCCTGGGCGCTATCTTGCCGCCAGAGTGGGCAGACGTATCCCCTTCCCTCTTCTCCTTCTTCTCGCTCTTCAGGTTCAAGACCTGGACCGGCCTGCTGCCGTAACGGTAGATGGTCAATCCCTTGAGCCCCTCGCGCCACGCCAGGATGTAGGCCTTCTTTATCTCTTCCCTGGTAGCGCTCTCCGGGAAATTGATGGTCTTGGAGACGGCGTTGTCGGTATGGCGCTGGAAGGCCGCCTGGATGGCTATGTGGTCATCTGGGGAGACGTCCATGGAAGTGACGAATATTCGCTTCAGGTCCTCCGGCACCTCCTCCACCTCCTGCACCGATCCCACCTTTGCGATCTCGGCCATGAGCTCCCTGGAATAGAGCCCCCGCTCCTTCATCATCTTCACGAACAGGGGATGCGCCTCCACCAACTCATTCCCATCAAGGACTTTCCTTATGAAGCTGACCGCGAACAACGGCTCTATTCCACTGGAGGCACCGGCTATGATGCTGATAGTGCCGGTGGGGGCGATGGTGGTGGTCGTGGCGTTCCGCATGTAGGGAGTGTCCGGGCTGTCGTAGATGCTCCCCTCGTAGGCTGGAAAGTTGCCGCGCTCCTTGGCCAGTTCGGCGGATGCGGCCTTGGACTCCCGGTCTATGAAGCCCATGACCTGCTCTGCCACCTTTCGGGCCTGGGGGCTGCCGTAGGGGATGCCCAGGGAGATGAGCAGGTCCGCAAAGCCCATGACCCCCAGCCCTATCTTGCGGGTGCGCAACGTCTTCTCCCTGATCTCCTCGATGGGAAACCGGTTGACGTCTATGACGTTGTCGAGGAAACGGACGGCCAGCCAGACCGCCTCTTTCAACGCCGGGTAGTCGATCCCATCCTGGCGCACGAACCGGCCGAGGTTGAGCGAACCCAGGTTGCAGGATTCATACGGAAGCAGTGGCTGCTCGCCGCATGGATTGGTGCTCTCGATCTCTCCCAGATGGGGGGTGGGATTGGAGCGGTTGATCCGGTCGAGAAAGATGATGCCGGGTTCCCCGCTGGCCCAGGCGGAATCCACGATCATCTCGAAGATCTCCTGGGCAGAGTCACGCCCGACCTCTTCGCCGGTGCGGGGATTGTACAGCGCATAGTCACGCCCCGACACCACCGCCTCCATGAACTCCTCGGTGAGAGCGACGGAGAGGTTGAAGTTGTTCAGGCGGTCCATAGTGGTCTTAGCCGTGATGAACTTTCTGATGTCAGGATGGTCCACCCGCAATATCCCCATATTGGCCCCGCGCCTGGTGCCCCCCTGCTTCACCGTCTCAGTGGCGGTGTCGAATATGGTCATGAACGAGACAGGACCGCTTGCCACGCCGTGGGTGGTCTTGACTATGTCGCCCTCGGGCCTTATCCGCGAAAACGAGAAACCGGTCCCGCCTCCGCTCTTGTGGATCATGGCGGTATGTTTCACGGCCTCGAAAATCGATTCTATAGAGTCATCCACGGGCAGCACGAAGCAGGCGGACAACTGGCCCAGCGCCCTTCCGGCGTTCATGAGGGTGGGAGAATTCGGCATGAATCTAAGGGAGGTCATGAGATCGTAGAAGCGATCTGCCAGCCCACCGACATCGGCCCCTTCGTCGTACAGGAGCTCGGCAGAGGCGATGGTCTCCGCAACCCGCCTGAACATCTCCTCCGGCGTCTCCACCGGCTGACCCGACTCATCCTTCCTCAGATAGCGCTTTGCCAGCACCACCAGCGCATTCCTGGACAACGGCAGGCTGGTTGAAGGCAATACTACACTCTGCTTCCCTGCATCTTTCATGACCACTCCTCCTGCACAATATATTGTAGCCCATCCCCCCAAAGATAGAATATTTTGTATCATCGAACCCGCAATGTCAATGCCCCAGCTTCAAAAGCATTGGCACAGAACTTGTAGTTTCTAAACTCCGAAATGGAAAGGGCAAGAAACTTGACACTACCACTGCCCTTGTTCCATGATGAGGGAGGCACTCCGTCGGCCCAGTTGAACCGATTATCCAGGCCGGGCCATCGCACCAGTCTCCTGCTACTCCATAATCGCTAGTCCATAATCTTTGACCAGTGGAGGGATCAACATGAACGGCAACAAAATAGGCGGCTCCACGAGTGTTGCCCAAATTTTGGGCACCACAACCCATGAGGTAGCGCAAGAAACGACGCCATTGATGGCGCACAGGGAGGTATCGCTGGGAAGCGGCCAGGTCGCCAGGGTCTTCTCATTGGATCCACTCATAGAAGCGAAGGGCATCCTCGGGCGCGAGGTAAGGGAGTTGGAGCCGACCAAATGGGGGAAGGTAAAGGGATTCTTCTCCAGGGCTGCGGACAAGGGACTGAACATGTACGAGCGAGTACAAAAGTGGACGGTGAGAAATGCCCCGGAGTTGACGCCAGTGGACTCAGATCACTTCCACAGGGGCCTTGCAGGGCTCGGCGGCACCCGTATGAGCAGGGACGGATACCTCGAGAACAAACACAAAAGCTGGGAGAAGAAGGCGTTCACCGAGCAGTGGCCCTCAGCAGGAAAGTTAGCCGTAAAGGGGTTGCTGAAGTGGTTCGGCATAGCCGTGAGCGCCTCGCTTATAGGGCTGGCCACTGGCGGCATTGGATACGGCCTCCTGGCGGCGATGGGCATAGCGGCCGGGGGCAAGATGCTATCCAGCGTGGCCCACTCTGTTACCGCCAGGGCCCAGCGCTCTGCAAACCCCTATATCCCGCCTGACCCACCGGGCATAAAGGGTCTCAGGTTCAAAAAGTTCTGCCGCAATTTCTTCGGAGGCAGCCTCAAGGCCGCATTTGACGTGGGCCAGTTCGAGTTCAAGCTACTCTTCACAGCCATAGGCGTAGATTTCCTCCAGGGTGAGATAATGAGAGAGCAGCATGTACAGGAGAATTTAGAGATAATAGAGCGCTATAACGACTATCTAAACACTGCAAAAGGCGCATCCGCATATGCCGACAAGCTGGGCGATGGCGCGGATAAACTCCAAAAGGAGGTGGAAAAGGCCGAGCATAAAGTCCAGGAGGAGTACGCCAAGCTCATGAAGAAGAAGGCAAAGGGCGACCTGAAACCCTCTGACTTCCGGGGCCTCTGGGAGGCCGATTACCAGCTCAGCCAGCTCCGCAACGAGTTCGAACACATCTCCAGCCTGCACCAGGCTTGGAGCCGCAAGGCAGAACTCCTGGACAAGGAGGCCCTCAGCGACAGTGAGCAGCAAGAGCTGCACACATGGAGGGATTATGCAGCGCTGCAGAGGGAAATCTACCAGAAAGAGAACGACCTAATAACCGCCGACGACGATGAACGGATTGAAATCGACGGGCAGATATCCGAGCTCAACGTGCGGGCCCAGGAGTTGATGGCGCTACTGGTGCCTAAAGCCGGGTCTGAAAGCATGGAACTGCTCTCTGACAACGAGATCGAGAAAGTAGTTAAGGGATTCCAGAAGCTGGCCCACGAGCCCATGCTCCAAGAGACAGGGGACGACGAGTTCGAGGCTGCAAAGCACTCTTACCTGGAGGCATTAGGTGACCTCCGCGTAGCAGTGACCATCATAAAAGCCAGGGGCCTGGAGGACAAGTTTCAGCAGTTCGAGGAGACCATCGCAGGCGACGATCCGAAGAGGATCGCCAAGGAGCTCTGCTCCGCCTTCACTCCGTCGGAACTGCATATATTCAGAGGCGCCCAATATGCACTCAATCACATCGGGATAGCCAGAGAGGCGCTGGAGAATGCCGCGGCCCAGTAGCCGCTTAGACACCAACGACAGGAGGAGAATCATGGACTGGGTCGAATTGGACAGGGAAATCGCTTTGGAACAGGCGGAGATCATGAGAGGAGTACTGGACTCGTGCTCCAAGGACCTGCGCCTCTCCGGTTCCAAGGCCCTGATGAAGGCGGTCAGGGACCTGCTCGGCGTGGCGGCTTCCAAGACGGTCCACGAAGCCGACGATACGTCGAAGACGGGATGGACTGGACTGTTGAACGCGGAGAGTGGGTCGGGAATGGGCGAGGCGGCGGTCCTCGCTGCTTTGGAAGAAGAGCTGGAAGCGGGACAGCAGGAGTTGGTCCGCCTGAAGGAAGGGCTCGACACCGTTCTCGCCGAGGCGCCGGGCGAGATGAAGGAGCGTGCGGCCACAAGGCTTGCGCAACTGAGGGAGGAGCTGAAAGGCGTAAAGGAGAAGATAGAAGAGGCTCTGAACGGTCTCGCCGCCAAGATCCAAAGGATCGCAGGAGACGGTGCTGCCGGGCCGGAGGAGATAGCCGCCGTCATGGAAGAGGCCAGGTCCGAGATGGAAGGATGTCTGCACGCCGCCTCCACTGTCCGGGACAATCTCGCAGAGGCCAACGAGACATTGGACGAGCTTCGCCGCACAGAAGCCGAGAGGGCGGG
>WFVQ01000149.1 GCA_015491585.1 Deltaproteobacteria bacterium | reverse complement strand
CACGAGAACGAGAGGGCCCAGTCGGAGGCGGCCACTGGAAAGCCGTTCGTGCGGTATTGGCTCCACAACGGCTTCGTCACCATCAGCAACGAGAAGATGTCCAAGTCCCTGGGCAACTTCGTGACCATAAAGGAGATCCTCTCCCGCCACCATCCCGAGGTCCTTCGCCTTTTCCTGCTCTCAAAACACTACCGGAGCCCACTGGACTACTCGGAGGAGGCCATAGCCGAGCAGAAGACGGCGCTGGACCGGGTCTATGCGGCCATAGCCAATGCCTTGGAGATCGCCTCGCGGCCAGCAAAGAAGCAGCGGCCACTGAACCAGGAGATGGAGAACCTGCTCGACGAGATAGAGAGGTGCGATACCGGGTTCAACGAGGCCATGGACGACGACTTCAATACCGCCAAGGCGCTGGGCGTTCTCTTCGACGGCGTCAGGGCGCTGAACTCCCTGGCGGCGCACCAGAAGCAGCGGCCCTCTGCTCTGCTTGCCGAGCCGCTTCGCATGGCGGCCAACCGGCTGCGCTCCCTATTCAACGTCCTCGGCCTGGTGCGCCAGGAGCCTCAGGCCTACCTCCATGCCAGGAAGATGGAGTATCTCGCCTCCATAGGCATGGACGAGGCAGAGGTGGACGATGCCATATCCAGAAGGGCCCAAGCCAGGAAGGAGAGGAATTGGGAGGAGGCCGACAGAATCAGAGAGGAGTTGGAAGAGAAGGGAATAATCCTCATGGACGGCCCCGAGGGAACGGCCTGGGACGTCAGGCTCTGAGGAGTTCCTGCCAAAGCCTCCTGCTGCTCTCCACCAGGCGCCGGTCACGCTCCTCCTCGGCCCCGCCCACGGTGAGATAGCCCCCCACCATCATGGCGTCGGCACCGGCCTGGAAGGCCATACCTTGGAACTCGCCCAGGACGAACTCCCTGCCGCCGCACACCCTTATGGGCCTGTCTGGAAGGACAAGCCTGAAGAGGGAGATGGTCCTTATCGCCTCCTCTGGAGAGAGCACGGGCATCCCCTCCAGGGGCGTACCCTTTATGGGAATGAGGAAATTCAGAGGCACAGAATCCACCTCCAGCTCCCTGAGCACCACCGCGAGCTCATAACGCTGCTCCATCTCCTCTCCTATCCCGAATACCCCTCCTGCACACACCTCTAAACCCGCTGCCCTTGCGTTTCTCAAGGTCTCCAGTCTCTCCTCGAAGGTATGGGTGGTGACTATGCGCTTAAAAAAGGAGGGGGCTGTCTCGAGATTGTGATGGTATCTGGAGAGTCCGGCCTGTCTCAAAATCATGAGTGCCGACCGATCCGCTATCCCCAGTGAGGCGCAGACCGCTATCCCCACCTCCTTCCTCACCGCCTCTACCAGCCTCGCATACGCCTCTGCCTTCTGCCTCCCTATCCCCCTGCCGCTGGCGACCAGGCTGAACCTGGTGGCCCCCAGGGCCTTGGCCCTCCTGGCGGCCTCTACCACCTCGTGGACCTCCTTTATGGGATAGGATGGCGATCCAGTCTTGAAGCGGGCAGACTGGGCGCAAAACCTGCAGTCCTCGGTGCAGCCCCCGGACTTGACGTTGAGTATGGAACAGAGAGAGAACGTGTCTCCCCTGCCCTCGAGTTTCACCTCCAGGGCTCGCCGCATGAGCTCAAGGGTGGGCATGCCCTCTATGGTCTCGAAATCAAGAACAGCCAATCTTTCCCCTCCTGTCTCCGTCGCGTCAGCAGGGCCTGAAATCCGCCATGACCCTCTTCACCCTCTCAAGAATGTCCCCTATCTGCTCGACGGTCACGCACAGTGGCAATAAGAGATAATTCACGTCTCCAAGGGGTCTTAATATCAATCCTTCACTCAATCCCTTAAGATATAGCTGCCATCCAGCCCTGATGGCGGCAGGAAACGGCCGCTTCTCCTCCCTGTTCTCCACCAGCTCGAAGGCGGCCACCATCCCGATGCCCCTCACGTCTCCGACAATGTCGAACTCCAGCAGCTCCCTTGCCCCGGTCTGGAGCGCCTCCACCTTTTCGGGCAGGGTCTCGAGCACCCTGTCACTCTCGAATATCTCCAGGGATGCGATGCCCGCCGCACATCCCAGCAGGCTTCCAGTGAAGGTATGGCCGTGGAAAAAGGTCTTGCCCTCGCTGTAATCGGCGTAAAATGCCTCGAACACCTCCTCGGTGGTCACGGTGAGCGCTATTGGCAGATATCCGGCGGTCAGCCCCTTGGAGAGGCAGAGGAAGTCTGGGACCACGCCTGCGTGTTCGAGGGCGAACATCTTTCCCGTCCTGCCGAAGCCAGTGGCTATCTCATCGAATATGACATGGACCCCGGCGCTCCTGGCCTTGTTCACCAGCCGCCTGAGGTATTCGGCCGGATAGGTCAACATACCGCCTGCTCCCATGAGCATGGGCTCCAACACCACCGCGGCGACCTCCCTGCCGTGCCGTTCAAGTATCCCGTCCAACGGCGCTAAGCACTCCACATCGCAATCACTCCGCTCCTGGCCTGCCGGACACCTGTAGCAGTAGGGGGCCGGAAGTTTGAAGGAGTCCTGCTTGAGACAGGCGAAAGGGCCGGAAAAATCCGGAACGCCTCCCAGGGACATGGTCCCTATGGTGTCTCCGTGGTATCCCCGTTCCAGCGAGATAAAGCGGCATTTCGCCCCCTTCCCTGACAAATGCCAGAATTGTACCGACATCTTCATGGCCACCTCGATGGCCGTGGAGCCGTTGTCAGAGAAGAAAAAGCGCCGCAGTTGGGGCGGTAGATATCGAGACAGGCGCTTGACCAGTTCAGCCGCGGGCCTGTGAGTAGTCCCTGCAAAATGGACGTGCTCCAGCATTGCAAGCTGTCTGGAAATGGCCTCGTTCACGCGGGGATTGCTATGGCCGTGGAGATTGCACCACCATGATGAGATGGTGTCGTAGTAGCGCCTGCCGTCTATGTCGTAGAGGAAGACCCCCTCTCCCCTCTCCACCACCAGGGGATCTATCGCCTCGAAGTCCTTCATCTGGGTGTATGGATGCCAGAGCATCTCCCTATCTACAGCCAATATCTCGTCCCTATCCATGACGGGCAACCTCCTCCAGTCTGCGTTTAACTCCTTCCACCATGCCTGCCACCTCTTCCTTCAGCCCTGCATCCCACTGGGCCTCTATATCCGAGATGAGCGGCAAACGGCCAAGGACCGGCACCTTGCTCAACTCCGCGATCACCTCAACATTGTCCCTGGCTATCTCCTCTGGACCGGGAGAGAGTGTGTTGAAGACGAGGCCTGCCACTGGTATGGCCCTGCTCCTCAGGGCCTCCACGCTGAGAAGGGTGTGGTTTATGGTCCCCAGGCCGCTGCGGCAGACCAAGACCACGGGAAGACCGGAATCCTTTACAAAATCTATCAATAACAATCTCCTGGACAGAGGCACCATCAGCCCCCCGGCCCCTTCCACCACGAGCCATCCCGGCTGTGCCGAGAGGGTGGCAAAGGCATCCATGACCAGGACGAGATCCGGCTCCTCTCCATCCATCTCTGCCGCGAGGTGGGGAGAGGCTGGAAAAGAGTAGCAGAGGGGCGCGTGAAGGGAACCTCGGCCAGGATCCACGTCTATGGCTGCGAAATCCTTTACACACTCGGTGTCTCCACT
>WFVQ01000148.1 GCA_015491585.1 Deltaproteobacteria bacterium | reverse complement strand
TCCATGGACCTGGTCATGAGCACGGCCATTGCAGTGTCCAACATATCCGACGATGTCATGCCCCAATGGAGATACCTGGCCGCTGGCCCCACGTGTTCTGCGACATTGGTTAGGAAGGCTATTACGTCATGCCTGGTCTCCTCCTCTATCTCGGCCACCCGGTCCACGTCGAAGGAGGCCTTCTCCCTGATCTCGCGGGCCGCCTCCTTGGGGATCACCCCCAGCTCGGCCCATGCCTCTGCCGCCAGGATCTCCACCTCGAGCCAGGTCTTGTACTTGTTTTCCAGTGTCCAGATCTCAGCCATCTCTGGCCTGCTGTAACGCTCTATCATCTCTTCTCTCCTGCGATTCGGTTTTTCTATCTAAACTCCACTCTCGGCCAGGGCCTCTGCAAGGGCCTCCACCACCTGTCTCTGCTCCTCCGGTTCTATGAAGGGATGCATGGGCAGCGAGAGCACCTCTGCCGCCGCCCGTTCCGACTCGGGCAGCGACAATCCCGCATAGGCGCGGAAGACCGGCTGTTTGTGCAACGGCACGGGATAGTGAACGGCAGTGGGAATGCCTTGCCGCCTCATCGCCTCCTGGACGGCGTCACGCCGTCCTCCAGGCACCCTGACTGTGTACTGGGCAAAGACCGACGACCGTCCCTCCTTTACCCGGACCCTGCCGAGCCCTGGAATGAGTTCGTCTATCAGGGCGTCATAACGCCCTGCCGCCCGCTGCCGCGCCTCCACCTCCTCCTCAAAGTGACGGAACTTCGCCAACAGCACCGCCGCCTGCATGGCATCCAGTCTGCCGTTTATACCCAGGACCTCGTGGCGGTAACGCTTCGCCTGACCGTGGCTCCTCATCATCCTGACCTTCTGGTGGATCTCCTCGTCAGAGGTGAACACCATTCCGCCGTCTCCGTAACACCCAAGGGGTTTGGCAGGAAAAAACGACGTGACCCCTACTTCGCAGAGGCCGCAGGAACGCCGACCGCGGTACGTGGCCCCGAACGACTGGCATCCGTCCTCTACGAGGAACAGGCCGTGATCCCGGGCCAGGGCTGCGATCTCGTCCATGTCCGGACACTGGCCATAGAGGCTGACGGCTATTATCCCTTTGAGGCGGTGGTCACACCCCTTTTCCAGCTCGGAGGCAAGGGCCTCCGTGCTCATGTTGCAGGTCTCCGGATCGATGTCCACGAATACCGGCTCGGCTCCCAGGAAGGCTATCACCTCTGCCGTGGCGATGAAGGTGAAGGGAGTTGTGATCACCTTGTCTCCAGCGCCTACACCGTAAGCCATCAGCGCGAGCAACAGACCGTCTGTGCCTGAACTGACGCCAACTGCATGGGGAGCGCCTACGAACTCCGCCAGGGTCCTTTCCAACTCCTCCACCACCGGTCCCAGGATGAACTGCCCACTCTCCAGCACGCCTTGCACGGCGCTCTCTACCTCGGCCCTGTAGGCCCTGTACTGCCTGTCCAGGTCTATGAACTTCATAACCACTCCTTAGCTGCCGCGGCGACGAGGCCAGCGGCCTCCTCCACCTCATCGGCGGTCGTGTACCTACCCACCGAGAACCTAACGGTAGCCAGCCCCCTCTCCCGCTCCATGCCCATTGCGGCCAGGACATGGGAGACCGCCCTTTCCCCACCGGATACGCCTGGCGAGTGGCACGCGGAGCCGAGAGAGGCCAGGACCCTCGGCACCCTTCGAAGCAGCTCCGCGGCATCGCAGCCGGTCAAGGCAAGACTCAGGGTATTGGGAAGGCATCCCTCCCCAAGGGAGACGTTGGGCTCCGCCTCTATGCCAGCATTCTGGAGGGAGTCGAGCAACGAGTTCCGCAATCCCCTCTGCCTCCTCCCTTCCTTCTCCAAGTTGGCGGAGACCAGCTTACAGGCCGCAGCCAGTCCTACGGCCAGGCTAACCGCCTCGGTCCCATGACGGCGCCCCCTCTCCTGCCCCCCGCCGGGCATGATGCACTCCCACGGCGTGCCGGACCTGACGTAAACGGCCCCTATACCCTTGGGTCCATAGAGCTTGTGGCCCGCTACGGTGAGATAGTCCACTCCCAGCTCATCAACGTCCACCGCAACCTTGCCCACGGCCTGGGAGGCGTCGGTATGCACCAGCGCGCCAGCCTCCCTGGCAATGGAGGCCAGCTCCCTGACGGGTTGGATGGCGCCGGTCTCGTTGTTTGCCAGCATAACCGACACCATAACTGTATCGCGCCTCAGGGCACGACGCAGATCGCCGGGATCCACCATGCAGTCTGAACCCACGGGCAGGAACGTCACGTCCCATCCCTGCTCCATCAGCCGCAGAAGGGGATTCATCACCGATGGATGCTCTATGGCGCTGGAGACGATGTGGCGCCCCTTGGACGCCGTCGTCATGGCCACCCCCAGCAGCACCGAGCTGTTGCCCTCCGTACCACCGCTATTGAAGACTATCTCTTCCGGCCTCGCATTGAGCAGCGAAGCCACCTCGCTCCTGGCCTGCTCCAGGGCCTGCCTTGCCGCCATCCCTATGGCGTGGTCAGAGCTGGGATTCCCCCAGTGGGCATCCAGGGAGGCACAAACCGCATCTCTCACCTCTGGAGCCACCGGCGTGGTGGCGTTATAGTCGAGATATATGGGTTCCATATTTTCGGCCGCCATCCTAACCATTCCCCGGCCCTCTATTGACAGATGGCCGCGCCCATTATTGTATGAAAACCGGAAAATGAAAAGCTATTTTCTCCGACCCCTCACGCTCCTGCTCCTGCTCCCGTTCATGCTGTGGGGATGCGCTCCGTCGCCCACACACCGGGGTGGAGTGACCTATCCTTCGTCGAGCCATCCCACATACCGGCCGTACAGGGTCAACGGGAAGACCTACTATCCCCTGCCCACGGCCTACGGCTTCGTCGAGACCGGATATGCCTCGTGGTACGGAAGGGACTTCCACGGCAAGAAGACCGCCAGCGGTGAAAGGTACAATATGTACGCCATGACCGCCGCACACAAGGTCCTGCCCATGAACACCTATGTCCTGGTCACCAATCTGGAGAACGGCAGGCAGGCCGTGGTGCGGATCAACGACCGTGGACCGTTCGTCAAGAACAGGATCATAGACCTCAGCTACACAGCAGCACACAAACTTGGGATCGTGGGTCCTGGCACCGCCCGCGTGCGCGTGGTGGCCCTGGGCGAGGCCAGGCCAGGGCCAGGGGGAAGGCCGCGGTTCGTCAGGTATCCCGATCTCAGGCACGGCACCTACTTCGTGCAGGTGGGTGCCTTCGTCAACAAGGACAACGCCTATAGGTTCAGGGGAAAACTGTCGAAGAGATGGAAGAACGTAGTGGTGGCCCAGTACTGGTACCGCGGCCGCAGGTTCTACAGGGTGCAGATCTATGCTGGAACTGGCTACGACCAGGCCAAGAGGTTCGAGCGCTATCTGGAAGCCAGTGGCTACAGGGACGCCTTCGTGGTCGCGAGATAAGATGCCTTTCTCCTTGACACGGCTCTGGTTTGACGATTAGCTATGAATTCCGATATGGCTGTCTTTGTATCCTAAACCCGCCGACTATATACAGAAGTGGAGGTCGTTCCTTGAACAGAAAACGCAATTCCCGCAATCACATGGACGAAAGGGGCTTCACGCTCCTGGAGCTTTTGGTGGTGGTGATAATCTTGGGCCTGCTGGCCTCCCTGGTGGCGCCCAAGTTCTTCGGAAAGCTGGGCATGAGCCGCCAGAAGACCGCAAAGGCACAGATCGAACTCCTGGGCAGCGCCCTGGACGAGTTCAGGCTGGACAACGGCCGCTATCCCACCACCGAGGAAGGCCTGGAGGCGCTCAGAACCAAACCCGCGGACCTCAACAACTGGGCAGGCCCCTATCTACCCAAGGCGATCCCCAAGGACCCGTGGGGAAGACCCTACGTTTACAAGAGTCCGGGCGAACATGGACCGTACGACCTCTTGAGCTACGGACGCGACGGCCAGCCCGGCGGCGAGGGAGAAGATGCGGACATAACAAACTGGCAGTAGTTTGTCCGGCCCGGATAACAGCCGGGCAGAGGATGGTGCCATGATAAATCTCTCCAGACTTCTCAAGAAGGAGAAAACCAAGAACGAGGGAGCCGGAACGCTTCAGGCCAGCCAGGCAAAGTGCACCAGGGATCTCGACATCCCCTCCGTAGGGCCTGACTCCTTTCCCGACAAGCCGCCGGTCATCAACGGGGCAACACCCCAGTTCATGAAGCAGTGGAAGCTGGTCCCCATATCCATCGAAGGGGACTCCATTAAGATGGCTATGGCAAACCCCTGCGATCTGTATATCATCGAACTCCTCGAAAGGGTTTACGACAAGAAGGTGGTGCCATTGAAGGCGGCGGAAGAGGATATCCTCTCGGCCATCTACCGCTGGTTCGAGGAGGACGTGGGCATTGAGGAGTCCACTGACGAGGATGAGGGCGGCCTCGACGACTCACTGTGGGACGACCTGGAGCAGCTACGCGACATGGCCTCCGAGGCCCCGGTGATCAGGCTGGTGAACAGGATCATCAGCCAGGCCCTGGAGGTCAGGGCCTCGGACATCCACTTCGAGCCTTTCCGGGACAGCATGAAGGTGCGTTTCCGCATCGACGGCGTGCTCCACGACATGGAGACCATTCCAAAGAAGCAGCAGCCTGCGGTGACATCCAGGCTGAAGCTCATGGCAAAGATGAACATAGCCGAGATGAGACTCCCCCAGGACGGAAGGATCAAGGTAAAGGAGGGGGAGAGGGAGATAGACATCAGGGTTTCGTCCCTTCCCACCCTCTTCGGCGAAAGCGTGGTCCTCAGGCTGCTCAACCGCGATGAGGTAAAGCTGGACTTCGACGAGCTTGGCTTTCCACCCAGGCTCCAGGAGAGGTTCGGAGCCCTCTACACCAGGCCGTACGGCATGATCCTGGTCACAGGTCCCACAGGCAGCGGTAAGACCACCACTCTCTATACCGTCATCAACGAGATCAACTCGCCGGACAAGAAGATTCTCACAGTGGAGGACCCGGTCGAGTACCAGCTCGAGGGGATAAACCAGATCCAGGTCAATCCCAAGATCGGCCTCACATTTGCTTCGGCCCTGCGGACCTTTCTCAGGCAGGATCCAGACGTGATACTCGTGGGTGAGATCCGCGACGCCGAGACCGCGGAGATAGCAATCCAGTCCGCCCTCACCGGCCATATGGTCTTCTCCACCCTCCACACCAACGATGCGGCCAGCGCTATCACCAGGCTCCAGGAAATGGGAATGGAGTCCTATCTCCTCTCTTCTTCGCTCCTTGCTGTGCTGGCCCAGCGGCTGGTGCGGAAGATCTGCCCGGACTGCCGCAAACCTTACGAGGTAGGACCAGGCCTCAAGGCCGAAATAGCGCAGGTTATGGCTATACCAGAGGACCGCGTACCCTCCACCCTGTTCAAGGGTGAGGGGTGCCCCAGGTGCGCTGGAAGCGGATTCGTGGGCAGGACAGGGATATACGAGCTGCTGGTGGTGACCCCGGCAATCACGTCGTTGATCCTGAAGGAGAGCGACAGTGGCGCAATCGAAGAGGCTGCAATGGCCGAAGGGATGAAGACACTGCGCCAGGATGGCTTCGAAAAGGTAAAAGCCGGTGTGACCACCTTCGAAGAGGTCATCAGGGTTACCAACTGAGATGCCTAAGTATTCATATCTCGCCATATCCCCCCAAGGGGAACGTGTGGAAGGGGTGATCGAGGCGGATCACCGGGATGAGGTGGCCTCTTCCCTCTCGGCCAAGGGACTTCAGCCCGTGAGGATAAAGGCCGCTACGAGGCTGGATTTCCTGGTGCAGCCCAGAGGAAGCAAGGTCAAGCGCGAACATGTCCTCCAGCTCACCAAGGAGCTCGCCGACCTGCTCGAGGCCGGAGTACCACTGGAACGGGCGCTTCTGGTAGCAGCGGATGCCTCGGCAGAACAGGCGGTGAAGGACGTGTTGGAAAATATAAGGCTGGACATACAGGGCGGAAAGACCCTCTCTGCCGCCCTGGCCTCGCACCCAGATCTCTTCAACTCCCTATACGTCAGCATGGTCAAGGTGGGGGAGATGGGAGGGGTCCTCCCGCACATCCTCAGGCGGCTGGAATCGTTCTTGAAGCAGAGCGAAGAGATCAGGAAGTTCATCGTCACCTCATCCATATATCCGGCCATCCTGGCGCTGGTTGGGATAGCCTCGGTTGGGATACTCATCACCTTCGTGGTGCCCAAATTCGGACAGATATTCGAGGACCTCAACCAGCCCATGCCCTTCATGACGCAGCTGATATTCCAGTTGAGCACATTCCTCCAGTCCTGGTGGTGGGCCCTGCTCCTCGCCGTCACCGGAGCAGGTGCCCTATTCTACCACTATATCCGCACTCCAGAAGGCAAGATCTGGTGGGACGGGGTGGTCCTGAAGATAGGATTCGCCGGGCCGATGGTGCGCGACATGGAGGTCTCCAGGTTCTCCAGGACGCTGGGCACGCTCCTGGAGAGCGGCGTGCCCATACTCAAGGGTATCAGGCTTGCCGAAGAGGTGGTATCAAACGTCCATATCAAAGAGGCCATTGGGCGTATCTATGCCGGAGTGCGGCAAGGCAAGGGAATAAGCGGGATTATGCGGCGCTCCCCATATTTCCCCTCTTTGATGGTCCACCTGGTGGCCATAGGGGAAGAGACCGGCTCTATGGGGGCCATGCTCCTCAAGGTAGCCGACGATCTCGATGAATCCATCCAGCACCGCACCAAAATGGCCTTGGCCCTGGTCGAGCCCATCACCATACTGGTCATGGGCATAATCATCGGCGGCATCATCCTGTCCATGCTCCTGGCGGTCTTCGGCATCAACGACGTGGCGATGTAGGCCGATGTTCATGCGCAAACCCGAAACGAGGAGAGCCTCTCTTCCGGCCTCCAGCGGCTTCACCCTGATGGAGCTCCTGGTGGTGATGGTGTTGGTGGGACTCCTGAGTTCCCTGGTCTTCCTGGCCACCTCCAGCGGCATCTTCAGCTCTAAGGAACGGAGGTTCGTGGAGGAGTTCAGGTCTGCCCTGGTCAGGGCCAAGGCGGCCAGCCTGGGCTCAGGGCGTATCGCCCGGCTGCTCATAGACGGTCAGGAGCGGCGTTTCTCAGTGAACGGCAAGGGCTGGCACACCATTCCCGACACCATTCAGATAGAGGCCAACGGCCTGGAGGAAGGGGAAAACGCCACCTATATACTCCGCTTTTTCCCTGACGGCAGCAGCAGCGGCGGAGAGATCGACGTGAAATGGGACACCGGCAGGATAGACAGGTTCAAGATATCGAGGATATTGGGGCTCATAACCAATGAAACCCTGGCCAGGTAGCGCGATGGACAGGTCCGGTTTCACCCTGATGGAAGTGTTGGTGGCTACTGCCATAGTGGGTATCGCCCTGGGAGTCGCTCTGGCGGCCATCGCCAACGGAAGGGGTCAGATGTGGCGAGGCCAACTGAGCAGAGAGGCCGCCGAGATAGCCAAAGAGGTCGCCTACTCCATTGCCAGAAAGGGTGAGATTCCCGTGGACATGGAACCCAAGGGGCATCCTGGCTGGCGTGTATCCGTCCAGGAAGGATCCGCCCAGTTCACCTTGACAGATGAGGCATCTACGCTCCTCGACCTCGGTGAAGAGGACCTGCGAAAAGTCACGGTAACGGTGACGTCTCCCGACGGACACAACTTCGTGCTTTCGTGGATAGAGAGAGGTGGCGGGTGATGCGGAGCGTTTGCACCAGAGAGAAGGGTTTTACCCTCCTGGAGCTCCTGATCGCCATGACGCTCACAGTGGTGCTGGTGGTCATCATGGCCACGGCCCTCAAAAGCGCGGTAAGGGCATGGGGCCACGGCAAGGAGCGTAACCGCCAACGGATGAACGTGGATGCCGTGTTCAACCTGCTCTCCCGTGAACTCAGCGCGGCCCTGTCTCCGGAGGAGACTCGCAACTTCATATTTCATGGAGAGAAGGAGAGCTTGAGATTCGTCACCAGAGATGTGCCTCTGGGTAGCGGAGGAGGCGGAAGTTTCCTGGTTTTCATTGGATATTCCGACTATAGAAAAAGCCTAATCGTGGGCCAGCGCTTTGTGGCCGTCATTGGTGACGTGCTGGCCAAACCGCCTCTAAATGCCTCGCCCGAGGATGTAGATGAGTTGGAAGAGTTGGGTTGGGCTGTGGAATTCGTGGAGCCGTTTCCCCAGATCACCTTCTATTACGCCAACCCAGAGGATCTGGACCTTCCTCCTGCTGAGTGGCAGACCCGGTGGATATACGACCGCCAGCGGAGGCCTGCTGCAGTGGCGGTAAAGGTCAAAAGCGGGGACGAAGACGCCAGATGGGCCGTCTTCTATACGTCGAGGACCCTGTTATGAGGCCCATCCTACTCCGGTCCGACGGAACCGTTCTCATCCTGGTC
The DNA here is from genome assembly GCA_015491585.1 of Deltaproteobacteria bacterium. Taxonomy (GTDB): domain Bacteria; phylum Desulfobacterota; class Dissulfuribacteria; order Dissulfuribacterales; family S140-46; genus S140-46. The sequence goes on along the minus strand of WFVQ01000148.1, from coordinate 3,652 downwards.
CTGTGGGTGCTTGCCATCATAACCCTCATAGGAGGTTACTTCGCCCTTGAGGCGAGGATAAGCAGAAACGTCTCAGGGGTGGCATGGCGCGACCTACAGGCAGAGGCCGCGGTCAAAACCATATTGACGGTCATATCACCCCATCTTGCCAATGAGCAGACAGCCGCCGGCGGAAGCGAGGGAGGCCTGGTGGTGCCGGATGGGAGGCGCTACCATCTCAAGGGCCAGGGGCTGGACGTCTGGTTCTCGGTCCAGGCGGAATCCGGCAAGCTGGACATCAATCAGGCAGACGAGGCCATGCTGGCAGCCCTCATCCAGGAGCTTGGGGGCCCTCCTGGCGCGGCGCAGGCAATCCTCGACTGGCGTGACAGGGATGGTGATCCCAGACCTGACGGGGCCGAAGACTCCTACTACCGGAGCCTGACTCTGCCGTATGGCTGTCCCAACAGGCCCTTCGAGACCGTGGACGAGTTGCTCATGGTCAAGGGCATAACGCCGGATCTCTTCTGGGGGCCAATCACATATCCCTTGGAGAGTGAAGAAACGCAGTGGAAGGGAGGACTGGTGGATCTCGTTACCATTTATTCCAAGAGGAAGACGGCCTCACCAACTTTCGCCCCTCTGCCGATAAAGTCGTTAGCAGGCGAAATAGCTGCTGGAAGTGGCCGGGGAGGCGGAAGTGGTGTATTCTGCCTGAAGTTGGAGTTCGGGGGTGCGGTGATACGCGCCTACTGGAGCCCGGAAGGTAAGAGCTTCAAGCTGTTGGATTGGATGGAAACACCTGGCTAGGTCCACGCACTCATAATGAGAAGAAACGTATTGGGAATCTACATAGGTGACGGCCACATGGAGGCGGCGGTCCTCAAGTGGCGACTTGGCGGCTGGACCCCTGTTACCGTCAAACAGATCAAGATTCAGGGCTCCCTCTATGAGGCCACAAGGGAGCTCGTGGGAAGACGGGAGCACTTAAAAGGCGCCAGGGTTGTAGTCGGCCTGCCACACTCCTACCTCTTCATGGGAGAGATTGCACACCCCAACCTCACTCCAGAGGAGTCCAAGGCGGCCCTTGAGCTGAACTTGGCCTCGTATGTGCACTTGGAACCCAAGGATATCTACTTCGACATATCCGCCTATACCAGGAATGGAGTCACCTACTCTCTTCTCATATACAGTGAGAAGCGGGTAGTGGATCCCATTCTCACCGCCCTGAACAGGGCAGGTTTCATAAAGCCTCCAGTTGTTGCGCCTGCGGCTGTGGGCCTTGACATGTTCGTCAGGAAACACTGGAGAGAGGCGCTTCCATGTGTAAGCGCGGCGGTACAGGAAAGCAACCTACTAATATCACTGCACGGCAGCGGCCACTGGCATGGTTGTCACCAGGTGCCGGTTGATAAGGCGGCATCGGATCCTGAAACGCTTGAGGCCCTCATGAAGCGGCTGCCGCCGCCCTACGACGGCATGAAGGGCTCACTGGTGGCCTTGGATCACGAGACCAAAAGGGCGCTTCCGAACCAGAGATTCAAGGTGATGCCAGGCATAGCCAAGGCCATGAGGGAATTGGGCGGGGGAGAATCCATACCGTGGTCCATATGTACTGCGCTGGCAGGGGCATCCTGCCATCCTCCGATATGGCTCGGCACCCGCCTTCGCGAGCGTCCTCTCCTCCAAAAAATCGACAAAAGCCATATCGCCGCCGGCGCCGCAGCGTTAGCCCTTGGAGCAGCGACCGTATTCCAGGGCATGCAGAACTATTATCTCTCCAACAAACTCGATGCTGTGGAGCGGAAGACCTCTGCCATTAGGGAGAAAGCCGCCCCGCTCAAAAAGATAGCGGAAGAGGTTAAAACCCTGGAAAAACAGCACGAGGAGCTTGCATCATTTTCCGGGGCCTATCCTTCGCCCCTCTCGGTAATGATGATACTGGCCAGGAGGCTCCCCACGAGCGCCTGGATCAGGAACTTCGACTACAGACAGGAGCGCGTCCGCATCACTGTGGAAGGTGGGCAGGCGGTCAAGGTAATCGAGCAGCTCAAGGGCATCCCTGCCTTTGGAGGGATTCGGCTCGCCTCTCCGGTGACGAAGTTTCAAGGCAAGGAGCGGTACACCCTGGAAATCACACTCAAATCCAGGAAGGGATGAGAGAGCTTCATGGACGTGACGGTCTTTAAAAAGAGTCCAATACTGCTTTACGGCTCCATAGTAATCGCCCTGATCCTCTGGTACATGGCCATTTTTGCCCCGCTTCGCCAGCATGCCAAGGAGATGGAGCTGAGGATAGAGGCAGCCGAGCTGGAACAGAGGAGGTTGAAGAAGGAGCTGATTCAGCTCTCCAAGATGGGCAATACTATCGAGTTAAAGAAGAGAAGATTGGAATCGCTGAAAACTAAGCAGCTCCCAGGCTCTACGCCGCAGGAGGTCTCCACGAAACTCCAGGACCTCCTGGTGAAGAAGGCCTCGGATCACGGCCTAAACGTGATCACTTACAGGGCAGGAGGCATCCGCACCTGGAAGGAGTACAAGGTCGCCAACGTCAGGATGACCGTAAACGCCGACACCGAGACGCTGGTCGCCTTCCTCCAAGATGTGGAAAAGGATTCCAGGCTCCTGAGGTTCAAGGCAATAAACATCGCAAAGATCATGGGCAGGAAACCCGTATTGAGAGCCACCATCGAGGTGGAAGCGCTCATCCTCAAATAGGAGGCACTCGCATGCACGCGATAAAAAAGATCCTATCGCTCTTGATGATCCTTCTCCTCGCAGCAGGAAGCGCTGCGTCCGTCTGGGCCGCTGAGGAGAGCGGCTCGGCCAAGTCTCAGAAGACCGTCACCTTTACCGACGACGATACCAGGCGCCCTATCTCCATCGTCCTGGATGACATGGATGTGAAGGCATTCATGGATTATGTCCTCGGTGACGTGCTGGGGGTGAACTACCTCATGGATCCTGCCATCAAGGGAACACTATCCCTCCACGTATCCGGCGAGTTTACCAGGAAAGAGTTCATTAACGTAGTCAACACCCTTCTCCAGATGAATGGGCTCGCCCTGGTCAACGGCACCCACGGCCTCTACAAGGTGGTGAGGAAGGGCTCTGCCGCGCAGTTCGGCGGGCACGTTACAACTGGTGAGAAGTGGGCCCCCGGAGACTCCATCCATGTGATAAAACTGCGCTACATATCGGCGGAGTATGCCGTTAAAAACCTCAAGGCCCTCCTCTCTCCAGGGGCCTTTCTCTCGGCAGAACCCTCCATAAACGGTGTAATGATCTCGGACACCGTTGAGAACGTCGCAAAGATAAAAGAGCTGCTCAGTCTCATGGACGTCCCGGTCTTCAAAGAGGTCCGCTGGCGGCTATTCCCGCTGGAACACGGAGACATCTCCGAACTCACCGAGGATCTCAAGTCCATATTCAGGGAGCAGTCCGTCTATATTCCCCCTGGCTTCGACACCAAGGGACTCCAGTTCATTCCCCTCCAGAGCATCAACAGCCTCCTCGTGGTCACACGGTGGGAGGAGATGCTGGACGTAGTCGGAAAATGGATCGCCAAACTGGACAAAGGGACCCTGGACCAGGGCACCCAGGTCCACGTCTATTTCGTCCAAAACGGCAACGCCAAAGAGATCGCCGACATCCTGAAGCAGATCTATACCTG